>NZ_JAVLSP010000081.1:0-18439 GCF_031528575.1 Candidatus Sororendozoicomonas aggregata | reverse complement strand
TTTGTGAGGAGAATAGCGGGACTATTTGACGAACAAAAGCGACTTTTTAGACCCATTTATCGTAGCCGCAGTAGGAGCATGACTTTTAAGACTGCTTCTCAGTAACATAGTGGTGCTATGTAACGAAGAAAAGTCCAAAACAGGCAGCTTTTATCAGCGGTTGCAGCTCACAAAAGATCGTGAACAGCCTCCAGGATTAAACTAACGGCGTTGGGTGTGCTTACAAACTCCACCATCCCCTCCTCTCACCTGATAAAACAGTGACAGACGCCACGTTCACGTTAACAAATGGAAGCGTTCTGGTCTTTGCTACGTTCTTCTTGTCTGGCTAGTGCTGTTAAGCGCTAATACCCATACAGTCGTCATTCCCGCGAAGGCGGCAATCTACCAGGAAATGGACTCCCGCCATCGCAGGAGTGACCAAAGTGATGGTTGTAGTCTATTAACGCTTGTTTGCACCAGGAGCCTGTTTATGAAATATCCGGGCTAGAGGTATTTCACAGGAGAAATTGCCTGATTATCACGGCTTTCTGGGCGTCTTCATAAGAAAATCTTTTATCGATGGGCCATTGATGGGTTAATGGAGCTCGCTGTCAGGCTAGCTCCTGAAACACAGAAAGAGCCACTATGTTTTGATAAGCAGTGCCTGCTGACCGCAAGGAGTACTCAGGCAACATGGCTGCGGTGTGACTCATGAAGAATTTCGATAAGATTGTCTTCCAGCATAAAACGTTCTTCTAGCGTCTCACCCAGAGATGACAGCGCTTCCTGAAGGGACTTGATATTACTGATGGACTCACAGTTATCGTTAAAATCGAGACATTGGTGCGTGTTACTTTCAATCTGAGGGTAAAGTGAGTGAGCCAGTTCTACACCGCCATCATCAAACTCCATGCCTTCCTGGTTAAGTTGTTCGTAAACTGCAAAATGCCCTTCCGAAACATAATCCACCAGCAATTGGCACAGTTGCTTTAACTTGACTGACAGGGGCCTCTGGTCATTATTGAGTTGCTCCATCCCATTGATCGAGCAATATAAAACTATTAGCTCCTGGCGCCGATTCAGCCAGTGATCAACAATATCTGAAACACCTCCCCAACGCTCCTTGGCCGTTCTGCAACCCTCCAGCATGACAATTCCTCTTAATGATTGGATTTTATTAGGTCAGATGCCAAAACGGTTGATAAGCAGTCACCTTCAAGGGGTAACCTGTTATGCCACGTTAGTCTGGTGGAAAACCGATGACGATTTTGACACATTACTCTTTGTTTGCAACGTGACCCTCTGGCACCTGCCATCTAGCAGATTAGATGCTAGGTTATGACAGTGCTTTTTTGCCGGCAAGCCTTTATTTCATGATTGACAAAGTTCGTTAAAAATAAAATAGCCACTTTGGGTACCAAGTTGTTCTATTTTGCTCTATTTTTGACCTATCTTGTTGTTTTTAAAAACTTTTAAAAATAAAAAAAAGACTATTGATTTTAAAATAATATTTATATTTCCAGATGGAATTGAGAGATATGCTGTATTTCCCCGCTCTTTTCACCAGAAAAGCCTGTTCAGGCTCCTGGAAAGTCGTGCTGCTACTTTGGCGGGTAATAAGGGTCTGAGAAGCGGTCTTAAAAGTGCTTAAGGTAGCGCAACTGACTTCCACACCCTCCTCTTTCAACCTCCAAATCATCAACAAAAGATGGTTGTGCGGCTTCAGAAGCAGTCTTAAAAGTCTGCCCGTAGCGAGGACCGCGAGAAATGGAGAATAAAAAGTCACTTTTGTGAGGAGAGTAGCGGGACTATTTGACGAACAAAAGTGACTTTTTAGACCCATTTATCTTAGCCGCAGTAGGAGCATGACTTTTAAGACCGCTTCTCAGATATGGAAAACAAAAGCAGCCATACTCGCTGTCCTGTCACCTGTTGGATGGGATGAGTCAGGGCAGATGGGTTTTTATTACAAGGCCATTGGTATGAAATCACCTTGAGACAAGACTTGAAAAAACAGCTCTGGCGCCTTTACAAAAGCAAACACGGAAACCTCCACCAATGGACTACAAACTGCCTTCAACAGACTACAGATCGATGGTATGAGGCTTACGGAAAGCTAAGAACAAGCCCATCAGAGTAAACCCGGTAAACGCAATCAGTGTCCAGCCAGGAATTGAGAGACCCAAAAATACCCACTGAACAGTTGCGCAGTCGCCAGTGCCTGTCAACATAACACGCAACAGATCCGTTGGGGGTAAAATATCCACCAGGTACTCTAATCCGGGCATACAGTTTGGCGCTTGATCAGGAGGGAGGTGCTGAATCCATAGCTGACGAATCGCCAGTCCAGCGCCTGCAGCGCCGAAAACGGCTGTCAGAAGGCTATAGATTTTTATACCCAGCGCTTCCGGATTCTGCAGGCTTGCCAGCAAGCTCGTCACACCCAACAACGTGAAAACAATCCGCTGGGATACGCATATTGGGCAGGGCTCCAGACCTTGAGCATGTTGCAAGTAAAAGGAAAAGCCCATAAGAACAACACTGGTGATAGTTGCCAGAATAAACAGCTGTCTTGTGGCGAGAACTCTCATCAAAAAACCTATGTCATATTTTTGTGTTGCAAATTCTGATAACAAACGTATCAGGGAACCCTTCATTCAGCTTGTTGATAGGCGGCCAAAAACGCATCAAAACTTAGCGTGTCCCTGGCTTCCATGACTTTTTGATCAGCCCTGGAGCCATCAGCAAGCTCAATAAAGTAGTTTTGTCGTTCTTTGTTTAATGGCTGACTCATCAAAGCATTATGATGTTTAGCAGACAGCGCCTGTATCAAGGAGGTATAGCCCACACGACTGGCTGTCATCGCAGAAAGCAGTCGCGCTGACGGCGTTTTTTCAGGGTCTGCCAGTTTCTCACGCTGTCTTCGCAAACTGAAAGTATAGCGCTCTGAGCCAGACAAGGCATCCATCAGCCCTGCGATAGGCACCATGGAATCAACGAGTTCCTGTCCCCAGTCCGAAAGCGTGGTTACTGATGCCAGTTTCTGTAGTGATAGACCCGGACGCCGACCTTCTGCAACAGTGGCATTGAAATTGGCTGTAATTTGCTGGCTTTCCTCCAGCGCAATCAAAGGGCTTTCCACAATGCCACAATAGAGCAGGAATATATCGATAAAATCAGCGTCGTGTCTATTAATCCCCTGGGACTCAAAAGGGTTAATATCAAGGCAGCGAACCTCAATGTACTCAATGCCGTGTCGGCTCAAAGCAGTCAGAGGCTTCTCACCTCGTCGGGCAATGCGTTTTGGACGAATGGTGCTGTAGTACTCATTTTCTATCTGCAACAAGTTATCATTAAGCTGTCGGTACTGGCCGTTAACTTTTACGCCAATAGTCTGATAGGGCTTGTAGGGGGTTCGTATTGCCTCACAGAGGCTTTTGACATAACCGTCCAGCGTGTCATAACAAACATTCAGAGAAGACTGGGCATTGTTGGTATACCCCATATCACTCATTCGCAGGGACGTTGCATGGGGCAGGTACAGCGTATCCTCGCTGAAATGCTCCAGTCCCGCTGAACGTCCACGGTCACCGGCAAAAAAGCTGGTGCTGACTGCCGGAGAGGCTCCGAATAAGTACATCAGTAACCAGCTATATCGACGAAAGTTACGAATCAGTGCCATGTAGCCTTCAGAGCGGTCGACATCCATTAACTGCCAAAAATCATCCGGTAAGGAGAAGTTGTAATGCAAGCCCGCGATGGTTTGCATGGCCTTGCCATAGCGGTAAGAAAGCCCTGTCCGGTAAATAGACTTCATTCGGCCAATATTGGATGTGCCAAAATACGCTACAGGAATACAATCCTCCTTTGGCAATTCACAGGGCATACTACCAGCCCAAAGCATTTCATTGTCAAGGTGGCTGGCGGTAAATCGGTGTAACTCCTCCAAAAAGCTCAGGGCATCGGTCACATCACAGTATACCGGGGTGATATATTCCAGCAATGCTTCAGAAAAATCGGTTGTGATATACGGGTGCATCAGCGCCTTACCGAGCGACTCCGGGTGAGAAGCTGACGACAGGGTTCCGGCTTTTGTGACCCGCAGACCCTCCCGTTCAATACCGTGGCGAATACCGCGGAGTAAATTTTTATTTGCTGAACGTCCAAGCAAATCCAGACGCATCTGATAAGGAATAGTCAAGAGCGTTTTCCAGTGTCTGTTAGAACAGGGGAAAAAATATATAACGTAACGATGACAAAAGAAAACAGAGTATACGTCCACTGCGTAAAGAATACTCTGTTTTCAGGTTCTTACTTACGGAGCTTTTTAGCGTTCGCAAACAAATCCGCAAATGACCCAACCGTCGCTTCGGACTTTTTGTGGCTGCCCTGTTGCTGCTTGCGGCTGTTTTGCTGTGAACGAACACCGGATGGCTTTCGCCCACTGCCAGCTTGTCTGGCCTCAACTTGCTTCTCAGCACGGTCACCCATACGCATGCTCAAGCCAATCCGCTTGCGGCTGATATCCACTTCCATGACTTTGACTTTGACAATGTCTCCGGCCTTGACCACCTCACGCGGGTCTTTCACAAATTTATCCGACAGCGCACTGATATGAACCAGGCCGTCCTGATGGACACCAATATCCACAAAGGCACCAAAGTTCGTCACATTGGTGACAGAGCCTTCCAGTTCCATATTCAGTTTGAGATCTTTAATACCCTCAATGCCATCTTTGAATTCAGCGGCTTTAAATTCTGGCCGGGGGTCACGGCCTGGCTTCTCCAGTTCTGAAATAATATCAACAATGGTCGGCACGCCAAAGGTGTCATCAGTATACTCTTGAGCCTTGAGGGTTTTGAGAAAAGTGCTGTCACCAATCAGCGTTTTGATACCCCGGCTGGCCCTTGCCGCAATTTTTTCCACCAGAGGGTAAGCCTCGGGATGAACAGCAGAACTATCCAAGGGATTATCGCCCCCCATAACCCGCAAGAAGCCGGCGGCCTGCTCAAAAGCTTTCGGGCCAAAACGCGCCACCTTGTTCAGTTCCGAACGTTGCTTGAAGGCGCCGTTTTCATCACGGAACGCGACAACATTATCGGCCAGCGCTTTGTTCAAACCCGATACACGGGACAATAAAGCCCCTGAGGCTGTATTTACATCAACCCCTACCGCGTTAACACAATCTTCAACTACGGCCTCCAGAGCGCGCGAGAGCTGCGTCTGACTGACATCGTGCTGGTACTGTCCAACACCAATAGCTTTAGGCTCAATTTTCACGAGCTCTGCCAATGGGTCCTGCAGGCGACGGGCAATGGATACGGCACCACGGAAAGACACATCCAGATCAGGAAATTCACGGGCAGCCAACTCAGAAGCGGAATACACAGAGGCACCGGCTTCGCTGACCACAATCCTTGTCAGCCCAAGCTTTGGGTAATTATGCATCAGCTCTGCAACCAGCTTGTCCGTTTCTCGTGAGCCGGTACCGTTGCCGATGCTCACAAGCTCAACCTTGTGCGTCAGACACAGCGTGGCCAGAATACCGAGGGACTCTTTCCATTTCCTGTGGGGTGCATGTGGGAAGATGGCTGTATGTTCCACCAGCTTGCCCGTCCCATCCACAACGGCGACTTTAACACCTGTTCGTAACCCGGGGTCAAGGCCAATAGTCGGACGCAAACCAGCAGGGGCCCCCAGCAGCAGGTCTTTCAGATTTTTAGCAAAGACTTTGATGGCTTCATCTTCAGAGCGCTCACGCAAACGAGTCATCAGTTCTGTTTCCAACTGACTCAGCAGCTTGACACGCCAACTCCAGCGCGCCACGTCTTTCAACCAGCTATCAGCAGGGCGTCCCTGATCAGTGATTTTCCAGAAATCTGCGACAAGCTTTTCACAGGGGTGTGTTTCACGGCGATCTTCAGGCTCGTCCTTCAGGTGAATACCAGCCTGTAAGATACCTTCATTACGCCCACGAAAAATGGCTAACGCGCGGTGTGATGGCACCTGCTTAAACGGTTCTTCATAATCAAAATAATCGCGAAACTTGGCGCCTTCTTCTTCTTTGCCTTCAACCGCGTTGCTTTTCAGCAGACCCTCTTCCCACAGGAACTCCCGCAATTGTCCGAGTAATTGGGCATTTTCACTAAAACGCTCCATCAGGATATAACGCGCACCTTCAAGTGCCCCTTTGGTATCCGCCACATTTTTATCCGCGTCAATAAATTTGGCGGCTTCATCGTCAGGCGATAGCGTCGGATTATCAAACAACGCGTCAGCTAAAGGCTCAAGACCCGCTTCACGGGCAATTTGTGCCTTGGTCCGACGTTTGGGTTTATAGGGGAGATAAAGGTCTTCAAGACGGGTTTTAGTGTCTGCTGCCCGAATGTCTTTTTCCAGCTCTGGTGTCATTTTGTCCTGATCAATAATACTTTTCAGGATCGTATCACGCCGCTCTTCAAGCTCACGCAAATAACGCAGCCGATCTTCCAGTGTCCTGAGCTGAGTATCGTCAAGCCCACCGGTTGCTTCTTTTCTGTATCGGGCAATAAAGGGCACAGTGGAACCATCATCCAACAGGTTGACTGCACTGGTCACCTGGGATACCTGAACACCTAATTCCTGGGCGATACGCTGAGAGATGATCTCCATAAAACCTACTCAGTAAGATAATGAACAGTAAGTATAACGGCACGATTATAACCAACCGACGGGTATTTATCCGTATTCCTCCGCTATTTAGTTCACTGCTTAGTTCACTGCTGCCTGGTCAACGGATATTAGCCTTTATACCACAGGGCTTTACTGGCTGATTGTACCTGGACGCAAATTTTGCCAAAGGGCACGATTTGAAAAGGCTGACAGGCCATGCCCCCATGGGGAGCACTCCCTGATAGTCATTAAAAACGGGCATTTAAGGGTAGCTGGTGGTTGTTTATCAGTTGTTTCAAAGCCTTGATTCGGTCAATGTCAGCTTTTGCCTGAAGCTTTATGGCCAATTTGTAGGCACTGTCAATACTGGTTTTGGCCTGTCGCCACTGTCCAAGGTGATAGTGCGCTTTTGCCAGCTGAAAAGCGTTGATCATCTGCTCCCTGGGGCTCTTCAGACTTACCTTGATAACACTGAGTAATGTTTCTGCATCACCGTATTGCCCTTTTAACAGGTAAATGTCTGCCATTCTGCGCTTGACACGCAAGCTGTCGTGGGAATTCCCCAGTGCTTCATATAGTTGGTCGGCCTCCTTGAAGCGCGGTAAGGCAGTGTCCAGTTTCAGCGGCTCTGCTTCCATCTCCGCGGCAGCCAGGTTGTACAAAACCTTTGCCCTGAGCATGCCATTTTCAGGCAGATACTGCTGACACAATGTTAATGCGTGCCGTGCTGTCGCCACGGCCTGTGGTTTTTTTGTCGCCCGTTCCGCAGCTGAGAGCAAATAAAGGCTTTGTATTTCGCCTTTTCGATTCCCTGATGCCCTGGCAATAGTCTGAGCCTGCTCTGCCAGTTGCCGGCATTGCTCAAAGTTACCCTGGTAAAACTGCGTTGAGGCCAGTTGGATGGAGAGTTGCGTCACTGCATTATGGTTCTTTAGTGCCTGAGCAATGCTGATGGCCTGCTGACCAAGGACTAGATGCTCTTGCCAGCGGCACCGCTTTTTAAAGTCGGCTTCATGGTCAATCACCCATTGAACAAACGCGGCATCGCGATTTTTCAGAGGTATGACATTATGGCCTTTCAAAGATGGTTCCTTTGCGCAACCAGCAAGAAAAGCACATAAACAACAAATAATTGAAAACACCTTCCACAACGCTTTGACAGGCTTCATATCCCGGCTCTTTTTGTTACATAAGCCCATCATTAAAGAACAAGTTCAGCATAAATCAATGAAGGCTCGGGATTCCTGGTAAAGCTTCATAGTGAAGCTGTTTTACGCTGAAACACTCGGTTTTTGTAGTCGGGAAAACCGTATTTCTGACGGCTCCCCGGGATCCATTAAGAGCCTTGTGTTTTAGCGCTTTATTTTCATCTCACATCAACACGTCTGGCCCACTACCAGTTACTCCACCGTTACCGACTTGGCTAAATTCCTTGGCTGATCGACATCTGTACCTTTAATAATTGCCACATAGTAAGACAAAAGTTGCAGTGGAATGGTGTACAGAATAGGGGCAACCACTTCCGGGACATCCTCAACGGGTAATACCTTAATACCATCACCTGCCACCAGTCGTGCGTGACGGTTGGCGAAAACGTAGAGAATACCTCCGCGAGCGCGGACTTCTTCCATATTGGATTTTAGTTTTTCCAGAAGATCGTTGTTCGGAGCCACTACAATCACGGGCATATCGTTATCGATAAGTGCCAGTGGGCCGTGCTTAAGCTCACCTGCCGCATAGGCCTCAGCGTGAATATAAGAAATCTCTTTCAGTTTTAGCGCCCCCTCCATGGCAATAGGGTACTGAGTGCCACGGCCTAAAAACAAACTGTGATGTTTGTCAGCAAATTCCTGTGCCAGGGCTTCTATGTCAGAACTCAGTGATAGTGCCGAGTTAATCCCATGGGGGAGTTCACGCAGGGCTTTAACAATACCGGCTTCTTCCGCATCGCTCATACCTTTATGACGAGCAACACCTGTCACCAGCATCAGCAGTGCCGTGAGCTGCGTCGTAAAGGCTTTGGTTGACGCCACACCAATTTCTGCGCCAGCACGGGTCATAAAGGAAATATCCGATTCCCGAACCATAGAAGACCCTGGCACGTTACAAACACTCAAAGTGGCCATATACCCTTGCTCTTTGGCCTGTTTGAGTGCAGCCAGGGTATCGGCGGTTTCCCCAGATTGGGAGATCGTCACAAACAAACAGCTCTCTGGTACAAAGAATTTTCGGTAGCGAAATTCCGAAGCAATTTCTATACGACAGGGTATTCCTGCTAACTCTTCAAACCAGTATCGCGCTACCATACCCGCATGGAAACTGGTACCACAGGCGACAATTTGTACGCTCTTAACTTGTTTCAGTAATGTTTCCGCGGTATTACCCAGTGAGGCAAGGTTCAGCTTACTCTCACCTAATCGACCCTCGAGCGTATTGGCAATTGCCTCAGACTGCTCATGAATTTCCTTGAGCATATAGTGACGATAAGGTCCTTTTTCACCTGCATCGTGCTCCAAATTGCTCTCACGTATATGACGCTCAGCGGTTTGCCCATTGCTGTCAAGAACATTGACAGTATCAATGGTAACTTCTGCAACATCGCCCTCTTCAAGGAACATAAAACGACGCGTGACAGGAAACAAAGCGAGCTGGTCAGAGGCAATAAAATGTTCACCAATCCCAACCCCAATCACCAAAGGACTACCGGAGCGAGCAACCACAAGACGTGTAGAATCGTTTCGGTCCATTACCACCATGCCATATGCCCCATCAAGCTGGCGAACAGCTTTTTGAACGGCTTCCAGTAATGTCTGGCTGTTTTTACATTCGTGGTTGATCAGGTGGGCAATAACTTCGGTGTCGGTATCAGAGTCAAAAGGGTAGCCTTGCTGCCGCAAAAAACGGCGCAGGATTTCATGGTTCTCAATAATGCCATTATGGACAACAGCAATATTTTCACCAGAAACATGCGGATGGGCATTTCGCTCACTGGGTTCCCCGTGAGTTGCCCATCGAGTGTGGGCAATACCGATCCTGCCGGGAGTGGACGAATCCTTAATAGCCTCACTGAGCTCTGAAACCTTGCCGGTACGACGCAATCTGTTCATACTGCTATTGCTGTCAATTATCGCAATACCGGCAGAGTCGTATCCACGGTATTCAAGACGACGCAGACCTTCCAGTAAAATAGCAGCTACATCCCTTTGTGCTACTGCCCCAACAATTCCACACATAAGCTACGCTCCGTAATCATTTTAATTGGAAATCAGAATTGTTTAACCGGACGACGCCAGCCGTTAATGTTGCGCTGCCGACCCCGGCCAACACCTAACTCATTGTTGGGGACATCCTGGGTAATGGTTGACCCTGCTGCCGTGGTTGCGCCTTCGCCGATGGTCACAGGCGCAACCAGTGAACTGTTAGTCCCGATGAAAGCACCGTCACTAATAACGGTTTTATGTTTATTCACTCCATCGTAATTACAGGTTACCGTCCCGGCGCCAACATTTACATTGGCGCCAACTTCAGCATCCCCCACATACGTCAGGTGGTTAACTTTGCTGCCTTCTCCTATGGCTGATTTTTTGATTTCAACAAAATTGCCAACCCTGACGTGGTTCGCCAATTCAGTGCCGGGACGCAGCCGGGCAAAAGGGCCAATATCACAGTGACCGGCAACAACAACGTTGTCCAGCACAGAGTGTGCTTTAATGGTACTGCCCTCACCAATGGATGCATTACGAATGACACAACCGGACTCTATCACTACGTTGTTCCCGATGGTCACATCGCCTTCGAGCACAACATTGATATCGATAGTGACATCTTGCCCCAAGGTTATATTTCCCCTGAAATCTACCCTTGCCGGGTCCATCAGGGTTACGCCAGCGCCCATAAACTGCTCAGCCTGTTGTTGCTGATACTCTCTTTCTAGCTCAGCCAGCTGAATACGACTGTTGACTCCTTTCACTTCTGTCAGGTGTTCAGGCTGAGCATGAACTACCGTGGTGCCTTCCGCTACCGCCATGGCAACGGTATCGGTCAGATAATATTCCTGTTGGGCATTGCTATCGCTCAGGTTGTTAAGCCAGATGCCAATGCGATGACCGGGCAAGGCCATGATACCCGTATTGACTTCATGAATAGCCAGTTGCTCCAGAGAAGCATCTTTATGTTCAACAATAGCCTGAATATTACCCATTTGATTGCGGACAATCCGCCCCAGTCCAGAAGGATCAGCCATGGTCGCTGTCAACAGGGCTAAATCCTTGCCATGGCAGGCTTCCATAAGCAGTTTTAAAGTAGATGATTTAATCAGGGGCACATCACCGTAGGCAACCAGCACAGCGTCGGCACCCTCAATGCCGGGCAACGCCTGCGCGACAGCATGGCCTGTGCCCAATTGCTGTGTTTGTTCCACCCAGTTCACAGGGTATTGAGGGAGTGCGGCTTTCACCTGATCGGCACCATGACCGACCACCACATGAATAGTGCCACTGTTCTGTACTTTTTGTGCAGCCAGAATCACATGCTCCAGCATCGGTTTCCCGGCAATCTTGTGCAATACCTTAGGTAAACCGGATTTCATTCGACTGCCTTGCCCTGCGGCAAGAATCACAATATCTGTTCTCACGGGTGCGTACTCAAAAATAGGTTTCGCTTGCTCAAATGCCCGTAACAGTCGCGCTTACTCGAAGCTTTTCAGCCGTTACGGGTACCCATACAAGACAAAGCAATTTGTCTGAAATGATGTGACAGAGAGATTATTTAATAACCTGAAACATCACTTTAACATGACGAAATGGGTAATATATACTCACATGTTTTCAAGATGCCATATTCAGATCATCTATAATTCCACTATTTGCAAGGGCGCAAGGGTTACTCTTGATAAAAACCAGCACCTCAACGGTTAACAGGTACAGTAAACAGACTATCCTTAAATCACGAAAACACAATACTACCCGTCATAAAAATTTTGACAAAAATGAACCTGAACACTCTTGAACAACTCGGGCTGACACCCCGTGAAATTAGCGTTTACCTGGCATTACTGAAGCTCGGTTCGGCGCCTATTCGCGAAATTGCCCTCCAGGCAAGCATTAATCGTGGCACCACTTATGAAACCCTGAAACAGTTAGCCAGTAAGGGCATTGTCAGCTATTTTCCGAAAGGCAGGCGCAGGGTTTTTTGTGCGGAACCCCCGGAAAAAATACTGGATCTGGCAGAAGAAAAGCGCGCGACGTTGGAACAGGGTATTGATGATATGAGGCAGCACCTTATTCCACAGCTCAACAACCTGAAGCCCGACTTTAACCCGGGAAATGTGCGTTTTTATGAAGGGGATGCCGGTATCGAACTGGTGTTGAAGGATATTTTAAATACCGTCGTTCATCAGCCAGAGAAAACCTACAGTGTTTTTTCATCAAAGTTGATTCGCCAGCATTTGTACCGTCCCTTTCCTAATTATACGCAACAGCGAGTCCGTAAAAAAATTACTGTTCGGGTTATTGCCATAGGCGATGGAGGCGAAGATGCTGAATTGTCTGAACGAAAATGGATTGAGGCTAAGGGACAACTTGATGCCAGTTATATCGCTGTTTATCCCCCCAAGGTCGCTATGATCTCACTGGCTTCACGAGATTACCCTGTTGCTGTTGTGATTGATTCACCGGAAATTGCCACCGCGCAACAAATTATTTTTGAAACACTCTGGGCGTCCTTATAAACCGAAACAGTTTCAGAAGCTGTTCACAAAAAATCATGAACGGCTTCTTAGGAGCCTGTCGGACTTATGCTTTCGAGCATAAAATTCTGGCCGCGCTTTCTGGATGTTAGGCCGAAATTGTCTTAAGTCCGACAGGCTCTTAGCCTGAATATCAAACTCACCGAAGCAGGAGAGTCAGTTTATGCACGACAATATTACTGAAATTACTGAATTATTGTTTACGGCTAATCAAGTGAGAGAGTTTGATCGCATCGCAATAGAAGACAAAGGCATCGATGGATTTGAACTGATGGGCAAAGCGGCAACGGCAACCTTTGAATTCCTTTGCGCTCAATGGCCGAAGGTATTAACAGGCGAGCTTACTCTACAAATTTTCTGCGGGGCTGGCAACAATGGTGGAGATGGCTACCTTATAGCAGCACTGGCAAAACAAAAAGCGATTCCTGTTTCTGTTGTTTATCTTAAACCACCAGAGCACCTCGCGGGTGATGCTAAAAAAGCCTGGAAATACTGCCAAAAACAGGGGGTTACCATTACCGCGTTTAACGGCTTTGACCTTGTCAATGCAGACATTGTTATTGATGCAATGCTGGGCACCGGGTTGCGGGGTGTTGTCCATGGCAACTATCGCGACGCCATTGAAACTATCAACGCATCAGGCAAGCCCGTCCTTGCCGTGGATATTCCTTCCGGGTTATGTGCCGATACTGGCACGGTATTGGGTTCAGCGATAAAAGCCTCTGCTACCGTTACTTTCATTGCCAAGAAGCAGGGGCTATTCACTGCCATGGGACCCGATTGCTGTGGTGAACCGCACTTTGCTCAACTTGATGTACCTGGTGATGTTTATAAAAAACAAACGCCCGCCTGCTATCAGCTCAGCGAAACAACGTTTAAAGGCTTAATTCACAAGCGACCTGCCTGTTCCCATAAAGGATTATACGGCAGTGTTTTATTGGTTGGGGGCAACTACGGTATGCCCGGTGCGATTATTATAGCCGCAGAAGCGGCTCTGGCCTCGGGGGCTGGGCGGGTAAGCGTTGCGACACGAGCCGAGCATCTTTCGGCACTGGCAATTCGTTGCCCGGAAGTCATGGCGTTCAATGCCCGGACACCAGCAGATGTAAAGGCATTGATAACAGGTAAAACCGCTTTATTGGTGGGTCCCGGATTTGGTCAGGATGACTGGTCCCGGGCATTACTCAAAGCCGCTTTAACAGCCAGGTGCCCCGTCATTCTCGATGCTGATGCCCTGAACCTCGTTGCCCAGACCCCCTCATTACTGAATCAGAGAAAATACCCGACAGTAATGAGTCCGCACCCGGCTGAAGCAGGGCGGTTGCTTAATACCACGGCAGCAATGATTCAAAGTAACCGTTTTAAAAATGTTATGTTATTGCATAATCAGTATAATGCTACGGTAGTTTTAAAAGGTGTCGGCTCGCTGATCGGGAGCACAGAAGGCATTGCCTTATGCTCCGCTGGAAACCCGGGCATGGCCGTTGCCGGTATGGGAGATTTACTCAGCGGTGTTATAGTAACCCTGCTCGGGCAAGGCATACCGGCAGACAAGGCAGCGTCTCTGGGCGTATGGTTACATGCCACCGCAGGTGATGATTATGTGGCTGCGCACGGTGAAATAGGTGTACTGGCCACAAGCCTGATACCCTGTCTGCGAGATCGATTGAATGGTTTGGTGTGTTGTAGATGACGAAAAATAGCAATGAATTGCTAATTAATAATGAACAGGCAATGGTATGTCTGGGCAAACTGCTGGCAGAAGCCAGTCAGGGTGAAGGGATTATTTTTCTGCACGGTGATCTCGGTGCAGGCAAAACGACCTTTTGTCGGGGTGTGTTAACGGCTTTTGGTCACAAAGGTGCGGTGAAAAGCCCTACCTATACACTGGTAGAGCCTTACCATGTGAATGGTCAAACCATCTACCACTTTGATCTGTATCGTCTTGGGGACCCTGAAGAGTTAGAATTTATTGGCGGACGTGATTATTTCGACCAAAAAAGTCTCTGCCTGGTAGAGTGGCCTTCCAAAGGTAAAGGCGCTCTGCCGCAAGCAGATATGGAGATTACCTTGAATTATAATTTACCAGGACGCACAGCCCTGTTATATGCGGTTACTGATTATGGTCAGCAACTGGTCACAGCCACGGTAGCGGCCTATATCCAACAGCAGGGGGACTGAATGGCGTTATTGTCGAAGAAAGCTGTACAGTTTTTCCATCGGCTTGTTACTTTTCATCGTTCACAGACAACAGAACGCACCCCCCGGATTTCAGAAGATCGTCGTCGTTTTATTTCCAGGGCAAGTGGCTCTTTCGCATTGTTGTTCAGTCTTTCGGTATTGAAAACAAACTTAGCCTGGGCAGTTTCTGCCATCATCAAAGGTGTGCGACTTTGGCGCTCGCCCGATAAAACACGCCTTGTTTTTGATATTTCCACGGCTGTGACACACTCAGAGTTCGCACTGGAAAAGCCTGAGAGACTGGTCATCGATATCAAGGACTCTCAGCTTAAAACGTCACTCTCTCAGGTCTCCCTTAAAAACACGCCCATTAAAAAAATACGATCGGGTATCCGTAATAAAGATGACCTGAGGGTGGTACTGGATCTTAATCAGAAAGTCACCGTTGACAGTTTTGTGTTAAAGCCGAACGAAACATACGGCCACCGGCTCGTTGTGGATATTTTTGATACAAATAAACCCCCTCCTAAACCAGTGCCTGAACAAAAAGGCTTTCGGGATATCGTGGTTGCTATCGATGCCGGCCACGGTGGCGAAGACCCCGGTGCTATTGCCCACGGGGGCGGTTACGAAAAGCATATTACCCTGGCCATTGCCCGCTATCTGGCAGAACTGCTCAAAAAAGAGCCTGGTTTTAAGCCGGTGATGATTCGTGACGGTGATTATTATGTCGAGCTTCGCGAGCGAACCCACATTGCCCGCGAACATAACGCTGATTTATTTGTCTCTATTCATGCCGACGGGTTTAAAGATTTCCGGGCCAGTGGCGCGTCGGTGTACGCGCTGTCTCGCGGGGGTGCAACGTCTGAAACTGCACGATGGCTGGCCCAAAAAGAAAATAGCACTGACCAGATTGGTGGTGAAAATGGTATCTCCCTTAGCGATAAAGACGACCAGCTTGCCAGTGTGCTTTTGGATTTATCCATGACATCAACCATCGCGTCGAGCCTCGATGTTGGCGATCAAATCCTCAAAAATATGGACAAAATCAACGAACTTCATAAAGAAAAAGTGGAACAGGCTGGCTTTGTGGTGCTGAAATCACCCGATATCCCGTCCATACTGGTAGAAACGGGCTTTATTACTAACCCGAAAGAGTCCAGAAAGCTCAAAACCCGCTCTCATCAAAAAGCCATGGCACGTTCCATTTTCAACGGTTTAAAAACCTGGTTTGTCCAGCGTCCGCCAACGAATACACTGCTTGCCAAGTGGAAACGGGAAGGTAAACTCCACGTCCACCCGGATAAATATGTCGTGCAAGCCGGTGATACGTTGTCAGGCATTGCCCACCACCATGGTGTCAGCTTGTCGCAGTTAAAAAAGGCAAACAAGCTATCGCGGCCTAACGCCATTATGGTGGGACAGGTACTGGTGATTCCTGATTGAGAGACTGCTCCTGATTAGCCTTCTGCCACTGGGAGACCCCGGTGGCAAAGACTGGCAATCCGCAAAGAGCACAGACAGAACCGCGCAACCTTATACAAATCCTGATTTATGGCTGTTCGCCACGGTATCGGGCGCTAGGAGCCTGTCCGAGAATAGCGCCCGTAGCGAGGATTACGAGAAATTGAGGATAAAAATTTCTGCTTCTGAGGATAATAGTGGGGCTATTTGATGAAGAAGCAGGAATTTTTAGACCAATTTATCGCAACCGCAGTAGGGCAGTCTATTCTCGGACAGGCTCCTAGGCAGTGACCGCTCTAGTTTAGTGAGCTTTGCTCCACTGATGTTTCAGCTTGAACCACTTGTCCCTGGAAAAGGAGGGCAGTACAAGTTAAAACTGACTGGAAAGACTTGCATGTCCGTGGGATTACCATTACCATCCAGGCAACCCCGACCATCAGGGCTCCATTCCCGTATCCAGTATGCTGCCTGACTAATAACCGCACCCGCTCGGCGGCAAAGGTATTTCGCATAGACAGGGTAACTGCATATCGCTTTTTTGATTTCAGCGCTCTTCTTGCCATGAGCCACAGCTATTTGCGCGTCGGGATTAAGTTGTACATAAGGCCCTGGCACCGAATAACCTTCAGAAATCTTGATTTTAGCGGAGGCGGACACACTTACCAAAGCGCACAAAACCGATGAAATAGCAACTACAACGAAAGGCTTGGTCATAACACTATCTCCAGCCTGGTTATCATCATCCACGTCTGAGCGACGGAGCTTCATGAAAGCTGTTGGTGATCGAAAAGCGCAACCCATAAGAAAGGCTGCCTGTTTTCGATTTTCTGAACTCTGGTGATGCTGTGTATCGAAGAAAAGTTCAAAACAGGGAAACTGCAGGTGGCAACGGGAAGGCAAACGGTACGTTCCTTCCCTTACCTGTTTGCCAAGGCATTGGGCGACCGCTCTAGTTTAGTGAGCTTTGCTCCACTGATGTTTCAGCTTGAACCACTTGTCCCTGGAAAAGGAGGGCAGTACAAGTTAAAACTGACTGGAAAGACTTGCATGTCCGTGGGATTACCATTACCATCCAGGCAACCCCGACCATCAGGGCTCCATTCCCGTATCC
This sequence comes from Candidatus Sororendozoicomonas aggregata, assembly GCF_031528575.1. NCBI lineage: Bacteria > Pseudomonadati > Pseudomonadota > Gammaproteobacteria > Oceanospirillales > Endozoicomonadaceae > Candidatus Sororendozoicomonas > Candidatus Sororendozoicomonas aggregata. The sequence continues at coordinate 1,304 of NZ_JAVLSP010000081.1, read as the reverse complement.
AGTATGCTGCCTGACTAATAACCGCACCCGCTCGGCGGCAAAGGTATTTCGCATAGACAGGGTAACTGCATATCGCTTTTTTGATTTCAGCGCTCTTCTTGCCATGAGCAATAGCTATTTGCGCGTCGGGATTGAGTTGCACATAAGGCCCTGGCACCGAATAACCTTCAGAAATCTTGATTTTAGCGGAGGCGGACACACTCACCAAAGCGCATAAAACCGATGAAATAGCAACTACAACGAAAGGCTTGATCATAACACTATCTCCAGCCTGGTTATCATCATCCCCGTCTGAGCGACGGAGCTTCATGAAAGCTGTTGGTAATCGAAAAGCGCAACCCATAAGAAAGGCTGCCTGTGTTTCGATTTTCTGAAAGTTAGGTAACTAAGAATAATCCAAATCAGGCGGCTTTTATCAGCGATTGAGGTTCATAAAGGATTGTGAACAGTTTTTTTACTCCTATACCCAAAAGATTTCAAGTGACTGTGGGTATCAAAGCACAGTGGATAGATCGAAGTAGCTGGCTATCTGTTCAGGTAAACCGTCAGCCAGAAAAGGCACTTCTCCCAGGCAAGGTGCTGGAATCAGGCTGTGTAGCGTCTGGATGTTTTCATCATACGCTATCATCTCGGGATTCAGACAGTTAGCCACCCAGCCCGCTAGTTTCACCCCGTCATTAATAATGGCTTCCGCCGTCAATCTTGCATGATTCAAACAGCCCAGCCTGACCCCCACTACCAGAATGACGGGGATGTTCAGTATTTTTGGTAATTCGGACATCATTTCCCGGTCATTCAACGGCACCCGCCAACCTCCGGCACCTTCTACCAGAACAAAATCAGCCGGTTTCATCAATGCGCCTCGGCAAAAGCCTGCCAGCCGCTCCATGGTTATGCGCTTCTCTTCCCGCACCAGGGCAATATGCGGCGACGCTGGCAGTGCAGCGGCCACGGGGTTCATTTGCTCATAACTGAGCTCCGTGTTCATCACTGCCATTAAGTCAAGGGCATCATCGTTACGCAACGCGCCATCAACGCGCTGGCAACCTGCGGATACAGGTTTCAATGCCTGGGTTTTCAGACCCCGTTGGTTTGCGGCCCTCAGCAGCCCCCTGGTAACAAACGTTTTACCGGCGTCAGTGTCAGTGCCTGTGATAAAAAATATTTTCTTCCCCATTGTTACCTCATCTCTGTTTGTTGGCCTGACCCTAGGAGGCTGTCCGAGAATAGACTGCCCTACTGCGGTGGCAGCAAATTGGTCTAAAAAGTCGGAAATTTTTAGCAAATAGAACCACTATTCACTA
>NZ_JAVLSP010000080.1:0-18646 GCF_031528575.1 Candidatus Sororendozoicomonas aggregata | reverse complement strand
TCCTGCTTCTTCGTCAAATAGCCCCACTATTATCCTCAGAAGCAGAAATTTTTATCCTCAATTTCTCGTAATCCTCGCTACGGGCGCTATTCTCGGTCAAGCTCCTAGTTAACCGGTTGGTTTGCTATGCCACACAGCCCGTGATTTTTTCGAAAGTCACGGGCTGTTTTGCGTTATACCACAGCTTTTCACTCACCATAAAAATATATAAAAGTGTATAAAAGTGCTGGTATGCTTGTATGCATGTCACCCTCATTTGTCCAGACCACTACGATGCTAGAAGCGCTACCCCGCGAACAAGAGCTGCCCATTGATGAGGCAACAACAACGCTGAAAACAGCGCCCCATTCCATTGAGGCCGAGCAATCCGTGCTAGGTGGCTTAATGTTGGATAACCAAGCGCTGGAGCAGGTAGTGGATAAAATCACTGCTGCTGATTTTTACCATCCGGGTCATCGTCTACTCTATGAAGCTGTGTCACAGTTATCGGCAGACAGCAAACCCTTTGATCCGCTAACGTTGGCTGAACATCTGGAGAACAAGGGAGAACTTGAAATCACCGGCGGGCTGGTTTATATCACCGATCTGGTCAGCAATGTGCCGAGCGTGGCAAACATTCGCGCCTACGCTGAAATCATCTACGAACGCTCCATGCTCCGGCAGCTGATTAATGCCAGCCAGAAAATCGCAGACAGGGCCTATAACCCTGAAGGTCGTGATAGTCAGGCTGTGCTCGACGAAGCTGAACGACTGGTGTTTAATATTGCCGAAGACCGACCAAAATCCGGTGGCCCGGTGGGTGTTCGGGAGATCCTCGATAAAACCGTAAAAAAAATTGACGAACTTTTTCATGCCGGCGATGCCATTACCGGCGTAACCACAGGTTTTTCCGACCTTGATAAGATGACGTCGGGCTTGCAGGATTCCGATATGATTATCGTGGCCGCTCGTCCCTCCATGGGTAAAACCACCTTTGCCATGAACCTGGTGGAAAATGCCCTTATGGCCAGTGACAAGAGCGTGGTGGTTTTTAGTCTGGAGATGCCAGGTGAACAGCTGATGATGCGGATGCTCTCATCCCTCGGGCGTATTGATCAGTCCAAAACCCGCTCAGGTCAACTCGATGAAGATGACTGGCCCAAGTTATTATCTGCCGTTGAACGTATAAAAGACCGTAAACTTTTTATTGATGACACTGCTGGTATCAGCCCACAAGAGATGCGCTCACGCATTCGGCGCATTGTGCGCGAACATGGTGATGTCGGGCTGATCATGGTTGACTACCTTCAGCTGATGCAAATTCCCGGATTCAGTGAAGGGCGCACTAACGAAATTTCTGAAATCTCCCGCTCGTTAAAGGCCATAGCCAAAGAATTCAGTGTACCTGTTGTTGCCCTGTCTCAACTGAATCGTTCTTTGGAACAACGCCCCAACAAGCGCCCGGTCAACTCTGACCTGCGCGAATCCGGCGCCATTGAGCAAGATGCCGATGTCATTATGTTTATCTACCGGGATGAAGTGTATAACCCGGATACTGAGTACAAAGGGGTGGGCGAGATCATTATTGGCAAGCAGCGAAATGGCCCCATTGGCAGTGTTCGCCTGGCCTTTATTGGTCGTTATACGCGTTTTGAAAACCTGGCACCGGAGGCCTACGAGAACTTTAGTGAACAATAGCTTTACTAACGACAATGTATTAATAAAATCATCTGTCACTCACTTTCGCTGATAAGCAATTTATGGCGCTGTGGCGTGACTGATCACCTGCACTTTATCCGATTGCTGATGCTGCCTGAGTGCCCACTGCACATGCTCTCGCACCATGTCAGAGGGGTAATCCACCCTGGCGTTTAATGCTGACAGTACCGCTTCTGTCGATGGCGCATTGCCAAGGCCCACCGCCAGATTACGCAACCAACACTCAAACCCGGCACGGCGAATGGCAGACCCGGCAGTATTCGTTAAAAACTCTTCTTCTGTCCACAAAAACAGTACGGCCAGATCCGTAGCATCGAGCTTATGCCGAGGCTGAAAATCGTCTTCCCCTGTGGGTTTTGAAAACTTGTTCCACGGACAAACCAGCTGGCAGTCATCACAGCCAAACACACGGTTACCCATCAAGGGTCGAAGTGCTTCAGGTATAGGGCCACTGTTTTCAATGGTCAGGTAAGAAATACAGCGGCGGGCATCCACCTTATAAGGCGCGACAATGGCCTGCGTCGGGCATTTGTCCAGACAGGCGCTACAGCTGCCACAATGCGTTTTGGCGAAAGGTGTGTCGATCGGTAATGGGATATTGGTAAACAGCTCTCCCAGAAAAAAAAACGAACCTGCCTTTGGGTTAATGATTAGCGTGTGCTTGCCCATCCATCCCAAACCGGCTTGCTGAGCCAATGGTCGCTCCATAACCGGCGCACTGTCCACAAAGGCTCTGAAACCATGTTCACCACCATACTGCTCAATTTTCTTACCCAGTTGTGTCAGCCGCTTGCGAATCAACTTATGGTAATCACGCCCTAATGCGTAGCGAGAAATATAGGCTTTTTCTTTATTAGCCAATACCTTGATAGCTTTGGTATCCGCAGGAAGATAATCCATTCGCACGGAAATAACGCGGGTTACGCCTTCATGGAGTTGCTCAGGGTGAAACCGTAAATCGCTATTGCGCGCCATATAATCCAGATCACCATGAAACCCTGCGGCCAGCCATTGCCGAAATGCCGCTTTATCTCGTTCATTGATGACCGGTTGGGTAATTCCAACTTGCTGAAACCCCAGTTCTCTGGCCCAACATTTTATTTGCTGGCTTAGCGTCTGAAGCTGTTCTTTGGTATACAAGGGTAATGACAACGGAGCCTGGCTTTGCTGATTTTGGGAGAAGGAGTTTAACAGGGGACAGACAGAACCAGCAACCAGGTCACTTGTAGCGCCCGGGACAGGCTCCTAGGAGCCTGTCCGAGAATAGACTACCCTACTGCGGTTGCGATAAATTGGTCTAAAAATTCCTGCTTCTTCGTCAAATAGCCCCGTTATTCTCCTCAGAAGCAGAAATTTTTATCCTTAATTTCTCGTAATCCTCGCTACGGGCGCTATTCTCGGTCAGGCGCCTAGATTGATGACCTTCAGACTTTTTATCCCCTCGACTAAACTACAAAATGTCAGATTTTAATCCGGGGGAAAGCACAATGGATAAATTTATGCAGGCTGCCCTTAATGAGGCTGAGAAGGGGCTGGTCTCTGGCGGTATCCCTATTGGCGCTGTGATTGTTATCGACGGAAAAATTGTTGGACGGGGACACAACCAGAGAATTCAGAAAGCCAGCCCGGTATTCCATGCGGAAATGGATTGTTTTGAAAATGCGGGGCGTCTGAGGGCCACGGATTATCAGAAAGCAACGCTGTATTCGACCTTATCACCTTGTGATATGTGCAGTGGCGCTATTTTGCTGTATGGGATTCCCAAAGTTATTGTCGGTGAGAACAAAAACTTTCAGGGGCCAGAAGACTATTTACGCTTCCGGCGTGTTGAAGTTGTGGTGGAAAATAACCTGCTCTGTCAGCAATTAATGGCGGATTTTATTGCTACAAACTCCTCCCTATGGCATGAAGATATCGGCGAATAAAGGACACAATGGTTACTGTACTGTTATTGTCAATGATCTGGTTTGGCAGTGAAGACAGCGAGAGCCATGGGAACTTTTTATGGTTGGGAATGCAAATTGGGAGAAAGAACGTTGCCGTCGTTTGATGTCCATTCCTTCAGGGATCAAAAGACGGCAGGTTTTATGGGTGCTCTTGTTATCGTTATTATTATTGTTGTGTTATCGCCGCTGTATTAATTTTTATTATCAGCGCCTCGCCGAGTCTGCCTGACGGTTATTTTTATTATTGTCTTGCCTCGACTTGCTACGAAGAATATTCGGAAATTACTTACAAGTCAACACTTTATATGTATTTTTACTTATCGTAGTCATAGGACAGCTGGTTTCACAGACTATGGAGAAAGTCAAGCTGGAATTGCTGATTAGCCGCCAGTTTCGTCTGTACGTTTAAAGTTTTTTATAATTTTTTCATTCACGCATGACCTTAAAAACCCATTCATATCAGTCATTTCTGCCGTTGTATAGAAATCAAGCATTAACTGATTAAACTCTTTCTGTCGCTTTGCAGGCACATTAATAATAGGATAGCCGGACGAAAGCAAGATCCCATTCATCATGAACCTGCCCATACGCTTATTCACATCCCAGAAAAACTGCGCTCTTGCCATTCTCAAAAAAGCCGTTATCGCCTGATCATAAACATCATCGCACACTGCAATCTCAGACTCTATTTCAGACCACACATGATTGAGTTGCTCAGCTGATGGCGGTTCATACTCAGATCCACTAATAGTTACGTTACCTGTCCGAAAAGACCCCCACCTGAGAGCTTCTTCTTTGCCTGCAATTTTGTGAACAGATAAAGCAACATCCTTGGAAAAAGAGAATTTACCCTCTGAAACCAGAGCAAACAAATACTTCCATGCTGCTGCCTGGTTAAGGGCCATATTTTGGTCGCTTATTTTATGACCTCCAACCGTAATTCCGTCCAGTAGCGTTTGAACTTCTGCCAGGGTCATCGCAACACCTTCAAGATTGACAGCATCATAAACCAGAGAAGGAATATCACGAACGGCAAGCTGCTTAGCCATCGCACGATCAGGAGTCATTCCCCAAACTGTATCATTTCCCGCTGTCATTGGCTTATCTCAAGAATTGTGGAAGAAATTTCCACATTATATCGGCATAAGTTCTGGTCGTCATGCGACTCGAAGAGCCTGGGCCAGGGGCTGCATGTCTGGCGCTGTTGCTGGAATTTTTTTATGTTTGTTGTGACAAACGGGATAACACTCTTCTTTAAATATTTCGTAGCTTCTTAGCAGGATTACCTGCATAGATTCCACTCTCCGATATATCTTTGGTAACGACGGTGCCTGCACCTATAACAACATTGTCACAGACTTTGACACCAAGAATAGTTGCATTAGACCCTATCGTAACGTTATTACCGATTTTTATCCTACCCCAAGTATCGGCGTTTGGATTAGGCTTTCCTTCTTTAAACATATCATTAGCAAACATTACGCCATGACTTATAAAGCAATTTGAACCGATATTTACATATTCGCATATAAAGGTATGTGATTGAATTTTTGTTTTTGAACCAATTCTTGTATGTTTCTGAATTTCTACAAATGGGCCAACAAATACATTATCGGAAAGATAGCAACCATAAATATTAGATGGCTCGATAATCGTGACGTTTTTACCAAACTCAACATCAACAATGCCTACATTTTCAAGTTTTGGAGAAAATATCATAAAAATATCTCTAGATAATCCAAGTGTGATTTTATTATAAGAGTATAATACCAGGAGCGCTGCCAAAGGTGGCGTCCTATTGGAAAGCTAATATCAAACAAACTAAAATCATTTATCAGAATGAATCAGGTTGAATAATTACAATCCCTGAAGGAGAAACAATCTTAAATTCTTGCATACCACTGATCACTTTACCCATATTAAAATCTGTTAGTTTTTTATCTAATTTTTCAGTAAAATTGATGACATTATTTTTATTATAACCATTTAATTGATGCGAAGGCATATAACGCCCGGCATCAGCGGTGAATCGTTATCCCCGCCCAGCCCAAAGGGTGATAGTGGCTGCCATTGTCAGGGAAGACTTTCCCCGAGATAACAGTGCGTGGCGGACATGGCCTTGAAGCAATATCAAACTGAAAAAAACCGGGGCTTTAGAAAACCAAGATTGATACCATGGCGCTTTACACAAAATTCAGGGGCAATCCTCTGTATTTTTTTTGTTAGGCTCACTTTTATAGTCTATATTTTCGTTTTTTTGACTATTCGTAACAAATAATGAAGAAAATTATTTTTTGGGGGCTATTATTTATATCGCTAGATTCAAATGCCTTTCTATTTGGCGCTGTAAAAGAATGCAACCATGAAGAAAGCATGGACTTTAATGTCTATGATGGATCAATAATAGAAACAAAAGATATAAAGTCTATGTGGGGAACTCAAAAACACATAATCAAATTTCAAATAAAATATTGTAAAGAAACAATACAGTATGAAATTTATGAATACGAGAAAAGTAGTGCTATTCTGGTATTGGGCACCGTTAAAAATACAATGCCTTATTTTGATATAGATGTTACATCCGATTTATCGGGTAAAATATTTCACCATTACCACTCAGGTGTTGAAAGTGCACTTTTAGGTAGTTCTACTGGACTAACGTATTCAAAGTGGCAGCTAATAGCCAATATTTTACCGCTTGGTAAAATTAAAAAAATTCATGTTAAAAAAAAGGTATTTAAACAATTAAATATTTTATCGCAAATAGGTGTGGATTTATCCGGGGAATCCATAGATTTTATTGATAACCAAGAATTATGGGTGGATACCACCCTTACTTTTTCTGAGAGCATGAATTTATACACTGCATACAGCTCAAACGGGCATATTTTATTTCAAATACTACTCAATCATTCAAATTATATTGTCGCTTTTACTCTGAATATTTACAGTGAATTACATTCTTACTGGAGGAGGGGAATGTAGCAATTTACCAGCATAACGCCTGGTTCAGCCATCGCCGAAAGCATTCGGGTGTAGGGCAAAGCCCTGGAATTAACTGGAACCATTTGTTATGTGTGGTTGAATTAAGATGCCCACTCTCTATTTTGTAAAACAACTCTGTAACCGTCTAAGTCTTCGTAGGTTTTACCTGAGACGCCCCAGTAATCATTGTAGGGTTCTACTTCAATAAAGCCTGCTCTACTCATCTTTTGGCAACTGTCTTGCCATTTTTCTGGATCAGTGAAGTAGAAAACCAGCAAATTATCTTTGGTTGGAGCTTTGCCAACTTCATCCCCTTTATGGTGCGTAAACTCAAGATGGTAGTTGTGATGCTTATGACCAATGATCGAGCCATCAAACCCATTGTGATCGACGAAATCTCCTAACAATTCAAACCCAAGACCATTGACATACATTTGTGTTATTTCAGATAAATTATCTGTTGGTCTTGCCACTCTCATTTTGGCTGTTTTCGGAATCATTTTTACCTCTATTTTGTTGTTTTTAACGGAACCCAACCACATCTTTCATTGGAATTCTTTACCCACACCCATTCATTCAGTTCATGGAGTACAAGCAATTGTTCTCCAACGTATGTATCAAGCTCCTTAGCACAGTAATTTTCCATAGCAATACCATAACGGGAACGAACGTTAATATATTGCTCAGGAGCCCAACCTTCATTTCCGTCTTTTGTTGTTACTCTCAGCCAACCTTCATATTCTTCATCACGTCTACCTACTGACAATATATCCCCTTTTTTAAATGAGATTGGATGTGGATAATTGGACTGATGACGTTTGATTACTGTTAGTATTTTCATAGGGGTGCTAATTTTATCTTCTAACTTTAATAATGACAATTTCACTAAAAGGCTCAACTTAAATTTATACTGTAATTAGAAAAGCTGATTGATATCACGTTTATACTGTAGAGATCATTAATTGATTAAGGTTATCTTTATGTCACTGCCAAAAGCTATACCTCGTACTGTCGCTTTATTTTTTATGTGTTTTTTATCAGCAATAGTCCACGGTGATAAAAAAGGTGAAACCATAACTTATGACGATTTACTGCTCACTGAACACATTGTGTCGCTTCATAGAAACGCTGTTCCATCTGAAAAGATCAAAGAAATAAAAAAACGCACAATAAAAATAATAAGCCAGGCTTTTCAGGCTAAGCAACCGAAACTGTCAAAACAAAGGGTAAGAGAAAAGGCTGAGCAGTGGCTTAGGAGTACGTTGGATCAACTGGATCAACTGGATCAACTGGATCAACTGGATCAACTGGATCAACTGGATGAAGCTAATGATGAGGCATAACAGCTATTATACCAATCGACGCTTCTAGCTACACTATTGCAAGAGAAAAAGGATATCAATTTTTCTCAGTCAAGATATTTATGGGTGCCTTATTTTTCAATAATGCAGTAATTTTTTTGGATTCCTTCCCAAAAAAAATTGACCTGTGTACAGCTCCATAGTTTAAAATGCGCATCCAATCATTATGATACTCCCTACAAGGAAAAGCCCTATGTTGGTTCGTATTGAAAATCCATCTGATATCGACGCAATACGCTTACTCAATTATTCGGTATTTAAAGATCACCCTCATCATGAACCTGGCGCTGAGCCTACTGAACATCTAATCGTTGACAGACTGCGCGATGAAAATGGGTTAACTCTATCGCTGGTATCAGAAGACAAAAGCCTTATAGTTGGCCATATCGCAGTCTCCCCCGTAGTTATTGGAAAAAAAAGTAACGACTGGTTTGGACTGGGTCCGGTTGCAGTTCTTCCTTCAGAGCAGAACAAGGGCATAGGCTCAAAACTCGTTCAAGCTGCCATAGAAGAATTACGCCAGCGAAAAGCTGAGGGTATAGTTGTAATGGGTGAGCCAGATTTCTATGGCCGATTCGGCTTCAAACAATCAGAGTCGATTACTTATCCGGGCATCCCTTCAGAATATTTCATGGTTCTCCTTTTTAAAAACGCAGTAGCATCCGGTCACGTATCTTATCATCCAGCTTTCTCTGAAAACTGACAGCAGATTTACGATATTTGTGTTTTCGCCCGATGCGATAAAAAGAAAAAGGACACCCATTTTTCTCAGCCGAGATATTTCTGGGTGCCTTATTATGTGCTGGCTGGATATATTGTAATTGTGACACTGCCTTTAATCTCCGTTAGCTTTGAAATCGACTCCAGGGAGAGGCGCGAGTGAAAAGACTTGGGAATATCCCCGCCTTCATAGCCAAAATCGAAGTCTCGCTTCCTTGCCTGGTTCCATACCCACCTTAACTCTGGACTTAAATTAGTGACCAGATCATGATAAATAGTAATGATCGTATTTTCTTCCTCCTCCCAAGTCTCAAAAGAACCGTACCAGATGCCATCTTGACACTCTAATCGGTTGACTGAAATTCTCTCTCCCCAAAACGCCACAATTGGAGTGATGTCGGAGTCCGACTCCATATCAAGATCGATATTTAGAAAATTAATTTCGTTCATGGCTTTATTTGGCACCGGGAGGCACGTCCAGTCCAAAGGGCGATGCTGACTGCCATTTGTTATGCATTACTGGTAAACTTCATCCAGGTTGGTCTGCTCGATCTCGCCATTTTTCAGTTTCTTTAATAGTGACTCTAAGATATGAGTATTCTTCATATCAAAATAAAAAGCATTATCATCTAAGCATTTACCTAATGAGCAGAACTTGATGAGCAGATAATGATTGGCTGCATTACCACTATGAAAATCAAAGCTCAAAGAACCACTGATAATATTGCCCCACGTAGTCGCTTCTCCAAGATGCTTGGTGAACACATCGCCTCTCTCTAAGGCCAGCTTTTCCCACTGATAATACTTATCAATAATCTTTCGGTAATCATCAACATGCTTTGCAGAAAACCGTAAAAGGGACGATGAAGAACCATAGTCATCCATACTAATAGCTAATACTTTTTCTCCATCACTCATGCTCTCAAGTGAAACAAAAGTGGGCCTGCCCATAAAGTTGTAAGAAAGAGAATTAAACTGACTGACTTTTAAGTCAGAAGAAACCCTTGTTTCTTCCTGTACAGTTGTACATGCAACTAAAAAAATTGAGAAAATAAATACTATAACTTTTTTCATCACTGACCTCTCTTGATGATGTTGTTTAAGTATTTGCAACACATAACGCTAAGCTAACCCGGATATTTCATAAACTGCCCTGAGAATTGCGCAGAGCCGCAAGGAGCAAGCAAGGCCAGGAGCATGTTTATGAAATATCCGGGCTAAGCAGCGGCACGTCTAGCGCCGTCCGCTGGATTCCTTTGTTATCTAAATCGCGTAAAACCCGGTACTTCTAGAGGGTGTCAAGTGGCTACTCTCTGCTTCTGAGAACGAAAAAGAGAAAAAGCAAAAAAACAAAAGGACACCTATTTTTCTCAGCCGAGATATTTCTGAAAGAGAACAGAAACAGAGAACGAAGAGAACAGAGAGAACAGGAAAAAGAGAGAACAGGACACCCACAAATTTGACTGGCGATGTCAAATGTATGGATGTCCTTTTTTCTTGCTTTTTTCTTGCTCATTTTGCTTCTTATTCCCAGCTCTCAATACTCTGAAGTTTCTTTGTAAGCAAATCATCAGCCACCTTCTCGGACGGAGGTGTTTCTCAGACAGGGTTCATCAATACTCGTCCGAAGCGTTTAGAGCCTTCCATTGGCAATATAAATGCTTTCACTGACGCTACCGCCCTTCCAGGCCAGCTCAGGAATCGTCAGGCAAGGGGTAAAACCTCGTTACAATAAACGTCAATTTTCATACAAGTAGCAGACAATACCACAATAAAAGGGCTTGTCATCTTTTTTTGGGTGGTCGGTAAGATATGCCGATGATGAAGTGTACCGTTTACATGGATTTCAAAACACAGAGCGCCTAAAATAAAACGTCATTAGGCGTGTAGTAGCAAATACCAGAGAAGTAAATAATGATAAAGAGTTCTGGAACATAACTGCTACTGGTTAGAATTCCCCCCCTTTTTTCACCTCCCTTAATTGGTGAATATCATCCCCAAACCATACGCCTGAACCCCCTAAAATTCCCTTAACATACAGATATTTGCAATTTATAATTTTTAGTCTAGATTTCGTAAGCCAGTAGTAAATAAGATATTATCATGAAATACATTAACTCTTTCGTATTTGCTTATATGTTTTTATCAACAAGTACTTTTGCAGTGCTTGAGGAGACGTCAGTCACAAAGATTGAGGAGAGTTTAGTCTTCGGCGATGATAGGGATACTATCTTCTTAATAGAAAATGAAATAAAAGTTTTTCGAGAAAAATATTGTTCAGCAGAAGATGTTTCAACAGAAGGAGCTTTAGCAGAAGACGTTTCGATACAAAAACCATCACCAAAAGAAATTTCTAGAAAAGAACTTTTAAAACTATCAGATTACACTATAAAAATGGGTGGAAGCAGTTTAAATCTCAAAAAATCAGGACAAAACTTTATAGCTTATTCGTGGGAGTCACCTGAAGTTTATGTTTTTAGTGAAGACGCTAAAGGATATTACGGATGCAGAGAATTTGCCAAAGGTCCAGATAATTGTCATGTCGAAATCAAACATGCGGGAGATAATTTCTTAGTTTATTTGTACGAATTACCTATGGCTTTTCTTTTTATCAAAAATGCTGATGGACATTACGAACACAAGGAAATTAGTAAAGGTTCAAGTAAAGGTTATTTACAGATCAAAGAGGTAGGAGAAAACTTCCTAGTTTATACGTTCACATCACCAAAGGGTTTTCTTTTTACTAAAAGTTCTAATGGACATTACGTAAAAAGGGAAATTGGAAAAGGTTCAGATAAAGGTCATTTCACCATTAAACGTGTGGGAGACAATCATTATGAATTATCTTGTGAAAAAACCAAGTATCAATTAAAACAAAATATTTTAACATCTGTTGCAGAATAGTCAATTTACATAAAAAAATTATGGAGAAGCACTATAAGACACACACCAAATATTGGCTGTAAATCACCCCCTAACAGTAATGATTGTGATGATAGCTCTTTACCGAGATTGGTCAATTAATCTGCCCCTGCACGCTCGAAAGATAAGTTAGAACCCCATGACTGCTCTTTGCAGGTGAATTTGCCTGACGTTCCACCTCCGAAAAGAGAAACAGAGCCTGTAAATAATTCTGGGACACCCAACTCATTATTGATTATTCCTTAATTTTGGTGGAAGTCATCAAATCCATTTCTCAAACCCTCCTCCTAAATCCTATCAAACTTCTTTACAACCCAACTGCTTGCATTGTCTAATTTTTAGTATAGATTTAGCAATCAGGCAATCAGGCAATCAGGCAATCAGGTAATCAGGTAATCAGGTAATACGACATTATGAAGTACATTAACTATTTTATTTTTGCATATATCTTTTTCTCACTAAGTGCTTTTGCAGAAATTCAGGAAAAAATTGTCTTGGGTAAAGATAGTGATACTGTTTTTTTAGTAACACGTCATAAAATAAGAGACCCTTCAACAGGAGATATTACAACCACAACCACAGCTTCAAGAAAAAAAATTTTAAACCTATCAGATTATGATTTTAGACGTGGTGAGGGTAGTTTACAATTCAAAAGTTCGGGAAAATACTTCGTAGTTTATACATGGGAATCACCTAAAGTTTATGTTTTTAGTGAAAGTGCTGAAAGTGCTGAAAACCGTTACGAATATAGAGAAATTGACAAAGGTTTAGATAAATCTTATGTGGAAATTAAGCACGAGGGAGACAATTTCCTGGTTTATGCGTGGAAATCACCTAAAGGTTTTCTTTTTACTAAAGATGCTAATGGACGTTACACACACAGGGAAATTGAAAAAGGTTCAGATACAGGTCATTTCGAGATTAAAAAAGTAGGAGAATACCTACTGGTTTATACGTTTACATCACCTAAAGGTTTTCTTTTTACTAAAGATGCTAATGGACGTTACACACACAGGGAAATTGAGAAAGGTTCAGATCGAGGCAATTTCACCATTACATCTGCGCACAACGATTGTTATGAATTATCCTGTGGCAAAACCAAATATCAACTAAAACAAAATCTTTTAACATCTGTTGTACAGTAATCCATTTAAGCCACTTTGTTCATAGCGTTCCCTCACCCCAGTCACCGACTCTTTGCAGGCTCCTGGGAGGGGCATGTAGCAACTCATAAATGACGGTGAGCAGCGTCTTAATAGTTCCCTGACGCCAACGCCGTTTTTACCGCCAGGCGCACCTGCTCTGGCGCAGTGCCTCCGAGGTGGTTTCTGGCACTGACAGAACCTTCCAGTGTCAGCACATCAAACACATCCGCTTTAATCGTGTCGGAAAACTGTTGCAGCTCTTCCAGGGTCATATCTGACAAGTCCTTTCCTGTTTTCAGCCCAAAAGCAACGGCCTTCCCTACCACTTCATGGGCGTTTCTAAAGGGCATTCCTGTCCTGACCAGATAATCCGCTAAATCCGTAGCGGTGCTGAAGCCACGCCTTGCCGCCTCACCCATGGTTTCAGGCTTGCTTTTAATGTTGGGCACCATATCGGCAAAGGCACGCAGGCAGTCCTTAAGGGTGTCCACGGTATCAAACAACGGCTCTTTGTCTTCCTGATTGTCTTTGTTGTAGGCCAAAGGCTGCGACTTCATCAACGTCAGCAAGGCAATCAAATGCCCATTGACCCGCCCGGTTTTTCCCCTTACCAGCTCAGGCACGTCAGGGTTTTTCTTCTGAGGCATGATGGATGAGCCTGTGCAAAAGCGATCAGGTAACTCAATAAAATTAAACTGAGCAGATGCCCACAAAACCAACTCCTCACACATTCGGGACAAGTGGGTCATCAAAAGTGCCGCGGCGGAACAAAACTCAATGGCAAAATCCCGGTCACTGACAGCGTCCAGTGAGTTGCTTGCGGGGCGGTCAAACCCTAACTGAGTGGCGGTATACTCCCGGTCGATGGGGTAGGTTGTCCCGGCCAGCGCTGCTGCGCCTAACGGACAAACATTCATCCGTTTACGGCAATCGCTTAATCGCTGAGCATCGCGGCACAGCATTTCAAACCAGGCCATCAGGTGATGACCAAAGGTCACAGGTTGCGCGGTTTGCAGGTGGGTAAAGCCGGGCATAATGGTATCAGCTTCTTTTTCTGCCAGTCTCAGCAGGCCATGGTTAAGGCGTTTTATTTCTGCGGTAATTTCATCGATTTCATCCCGCAACCACAGACGAATATCCGTTGCCACCTGATCATTGCGCGAGCGACCCGTATGCAGTTTTTTACCCGCACCACCAATGCGTTCAGTAAGACGGGCTTCGATATTCATATGAATATCTTCCAGTGCTATGGACCAGTCCATTTTGCCCTGTTCAATATCTGCCTGAATGCCTTCCAGGCCACTAAGAATGGCGTTGAGTTCATCAAGGGAGAGAATTCCTGACTTATGCAGCATGCGCGCGTGAACCATGGAGCCCTTGATATCATGGCGGTAAAGCCGCTGATCAACGTTGATGGAGGCAGTAAAACGGGCCACAAAGGCATCAACCCCTTCACTAAACCGGCCACCCCACTGTGGGTGACGACTGGCAGATTTTGTAGACATGGGTCAGCCTCTTCATTGATTATTTTGGATAGCGCGAACAAGCAGGTAGTATAATCCGATCATTGACGACATACAGCTGTAAATACTTGTGAAAACCCTCCGAATCTCAACACGCAAAAGTGCGCTGGCACTGTGGCAGGCAGAGTACGTTAAAAAGCAACTGGAATACCATCACCCCGGGATTAACGTCGAACTGGTAAAAATGACCAGCAAAGGAGACAAAATTCTTGATGCCCCTCTGGCAAAAGTCGGTGGCAAGGGACTGTTTGTTAAAGAGCTTGAACATGCCTTACTGGAAAACAGCGCCGATATTGCTGTTCACTCCATGAAAGATGTGCCAATGGATTTTCCCGAAGGGTTGACGCTCGGCACTATCTGCCCCCGAGAGGACCCGCGAGATGCCTTTGTTTCAAATACATTTATGTCCCTGGAGGACTTGCCCGAGGGAGCTGTCGTTGGTACATCGAGCTTGCGCAGGCAGTGCCAGCTATTAGCCCGACGACCCGATTTAACTGTTCGTTTTCTGCGTGGGAATGTGAATACACGCCTGAGCAAGTTGGATGACGGGCAGTATGATGCCATTATCCTGGCTGCGGCCGGCCTGATCAGACTTGGGATGACAGACCGTATTCGCTCACGGTTAAGCACAGAGGTAAGTCTGCCAGCAGCAGGACAGGGGGCTGTCGGTATTGAACTGAGAACAAATGATAATGAGACAAGACAGCTTATTGCACCTTTGCACCATAAACCCACCGCTACCTGTGTGCTGGCCGAACGGGCCATGAACAAGCGCCTGAACGGTGGCTGCCAGGTGCCTATTGCCGGGTTTGCCGAGCTGCATGGCGACACCCTCCACCTGAGGGGGCTGGTGGGAGAGCCCGATGGTTCTAAAATACTCACTGCTGAGGTGAGCTATGATGCCAGACAATACCATGAGGCCGGCATTGATGTTGCTGACGCATTACTGAAACAGGGCGCCGATAGCATCCTGGCTGCGCTGGCGCATTAGGAAGACACTTGTTTTACTGAACCTCTGCTCTCGTGGCATCATGGTGGCAACCCACCTTTTAATTCTATTGATAACGCCGACTATCGCCATTATGCGTCTGACATCTATCAGGGCACTGGTTACACGCCCCATGGAACAAGCCGAACCCTTAGCCGAGGCCATTAGAGCGCGCCAGGGCTATGCTGGCATCCTTCCCATGTTAGTCATTCAACCACTGACTGAGACACCGTTCATGCGGGATACTATCCTGTCTTTGGATCAGTATGAAAAAGTGATCGTCACCAGCCACCATGGGGCAGCTTACGGGCTGGAAAAAATTGACAACTACTGGCCGCAATTGCCGGTGCGGCAAACGTGGTTTGCCATTGGCAGGAAAACAGCCAAGACACTGAGCTGCTTTGATGTATCACCGCAGAGTCCTGGAGATAGCGCCAGTAGTGAAGGGCTTCTGGCGCTGGAGAGTCTGAATAATGTCAGTGGGCAGCGTATCCTGATCATCAAGGGAGAGGGGGGACTCACCCTGCTTGAGGACACCTTGAGTGAGCGTGGTGCCAGTGTCTCCACACTGGCTGTGTATTGCCGACAATGCCCAGACTACCCTGAGCATACGCTGGAAAACTGTTTAAAGGATGACGTTATCAATACAATTTTGTGTGCCAGTGGGGAAACCTTGAGCAATCTGATGACATTAGCAGGTAAAACCCCGTTGAAGCACTATGATTTGGTTGTGCCGAGCGAACGGGTGGCAGAGCTGGCATATAATGCACCTTTCAGGCAGATCATCATCGCCAGCGGCGCTAGTAACGATGCCATGTTGTCAGCCCTGGAAACACTGGAGTTACAAAAAAAGTGAGTGAAAAAAAAACGGCATTGACTGAGGCTGACTCGTCTAAAAAAGGTGCCCCTGCTAAACCGGCAAAAAAAAATCATGCAGATGCTGTCAACAAACCTTCGGGTAAATCAGGCAATAAGCGAGCAACATTTGCGTTAGTGCTGTCTTTTATCACATTAGTCGGCGCAGCCTATACAGGCTGGAAGAGTCACACGCTGGAACAGGTTTTGCCCTCAGCGGTGACACGAATTCAACAGGTTGATGGCCGGTTATCGTTACAAACGAATCAGCTGGCAGAAACACAAGGCACTATCACCTCGGTGCGGCAGAAGACAAACAACCTTGAGCAACAAAATGAACGATTGCTTGCACGTGTTGACCAGCTATCTGATCAGGTCAGAAACCTCGAAGGTACCACCATGGTGGACTGGCATTTAGCGGAAGTGGAATACCTGCTTCGGCTGGCTAATCAGCGGCTACTGATGACCAGCGATTTCCGTGGCGCCAGGCAACTACTAACCAGTGCTGATGAAGTTCTCCAGTCCATTGATGACTTCAATTTATTTAACGTGCGACAAATCCTGGCGGAAGATATTGCCGCATTGAATGCAGTACCCGTCTTTAACCAGGAAAATGTCTATATGAAGATCCAGGCACTGGATGCACAAATACCCTTATTGCAACTGCTGGAGGTGGACCGCTTCAAACCCGTGCTATCAAAAGACACTGAAGCCCCGGCGAAAGTGGAGGCTACCGACAACCACTGGAAAACAACCCTTAAAGCCATCATGCTGAATGCCTGGGAAGGGTTTACTGGACTGTTCCGCTTTACCACCAGCCGTGAAAGGCCGGTGGATGTCCTATTAACCCCGGAGCAAGATACCATTGTCCGCCAGAATCTCAGATTGTTACTTGAACAAAGCAAGCTGGCATTGTTGACTCGCCAGTCCACAATCTATAAAAACGCCCTGGCGCAGGCAAAGGTCTGGATCAAAACGTACTTTGCCAGAAACAATACAACAAACCAGTCATTCATCAGGGCCTTACAGGCATTGGCTGCCGTTGATATTCACCCAAAGCTGCCGCGCATTAATCGGGCACTTTCGTCCCTGAAACATATTCAGTTACATGCCATACCTAAAAAAGAGCAAGAAGAGCAAGAAGAGCAAAAAGGGCAAAAAGGGCAACAGCAGACACCCTCACCCGATGCTCACCAAAAAGAGGCAACGGTTGAGCAGAAGACGATGAGGGTCATCACACCATGAAAAAACTCATTCTTTTTTTAATTGCCATCGCCGGTTGTTTTCTGTTGGCGAACGCCATGGTCAATGACAGTGGCTACGTGCTGATAGCCTATGACAACATGAGTTTTGAAAGTAGCCTTTGGGCCACGCTGTTACTATTGATGGTCATTTTATTATCAGCCTGGATTGCGATTGGCCTGGTACGCTTTTTTATCGGTGCCAGCACAACGATTTACCCCTGGTCACAGTCCGCCAAACAAAAGAGGGCACAACGCCTGTCAGTGCGTGGACTGGCAGAGTTTTCCCATGGTCACTGGAAAAAAGCGGAACGATTGTTAGCACTGGCAGCAGAAAGCGGTGAGACACCTCTGATTAATTACCTGGCTGCTGCCCGCGCTGCCCACGAGGGTGGCAATAATGCCGCTTGCGCAGAATACTTACGCCGTGCAGACCATAAAGCACCCGGGGCAGATATTGCTGTAGGGATTACCCAGGCTCAACTGCAACTCTCAGGTGGTCAGTTGGAACAAGCACTGGCGACATTGAAACATCTGCACAAAAAGAATCCTGATCATGCCTTTATTCTTAAGTTACTAAAGCAAGCGTATATCCGGCTGCACGACTGGCAATCGCTGGCACTGCTTTTGCCGGTATTAAAAAAGCAAAAAGTACTGGATGACGCTCAGCTCACGGCGTTGGAAAGCCAGGCTTATGGCGCGCTGTTTGAGCAAGCATACCGACAGGGGCGATCTCAGACGCAGCCTGAGAATAAAGCCGCCTCCGCTAACGCGGTATGGCGAAGACTCAGTAAACAACAGCAACGTGAGTCCGGTATGTTATTTCGGTATACCCAGACACTGACGCTGCTGGGTATGGAAGAAAAAGCTGAACGTCTGCTGCGTGACAAGCTGGTAAAATATTATACGGTGCCGCTGATTAGCCTGTACGGAAAAATCAAAGGGGCAGATACCACCAAACAACTGCTCACAGCAGAAGCCTTGCTTGATGAGCGCCCCAACGATTCTCATCTGTTGCTGGCGCTAGGTCGCCTTGCCATGCGCAATGAGCTGTGGGGAAAAGCTCGGGAATACTTCGAAGCCAGTTTGCGGTTAAAAAAGTCGGTGGATGTGTATAACGAATTGGGCCGACTATTGGCATACCTGAATGACTACGAAAAGAGCTCTTACTATTTCCGCGAAGGATTGAATATTGCCACCGACAGTGTCGTACAGATGCCACTGGCCTCTTGAACCAGGAGCCTGTCGGACTTATGCTCGAA
>NZ_JAVLSP010000007.1:0-81669 GCF_031528575.1 Candidatus Sororendozoicomonas aggregata | reverse complement strand
TAGGTCATCGCCAGGCACTAATTTAAAACACAGCTGATCCCATCCGCGCTTTATCGCCGCGGGCGCTCAGCAGTGAGACGACCTATCGCCGATGGTAGGGGAGCGAGAGGTTTCCCGGCCTGTGAGAGTAGGTCATCGCCAGGCATCACTTTTTACCTTAGGAAAAGTCTAAAAATAACTTCCCGATTTGCACTTCCAGCATAATGGTCAATACTCTGGATCATTACAGGAGGTGCTCATGGTCCAATGGCACTGACTTAAGCTCACCTCCCTTGGTATTTCTTGAGTCTGCTTGCCTGCGACCTTGAATGCTGGAGCCTTTTATGCGGTTTTGGTCGTTTCTTAACAGCCCTTGGCTCCGACCGACCAGGTCGATTTCCAACAATATGCTGACCTATGATGTCCAACATATTGACGATTTTCTGTTCCAGCCAGTCACCCGATGCTCCCAGTAATGTTTGAAGGAATGACACCAGCGTTTCCTGAGCCGTTTTAAAGCTCAATTCCCGTGGCGTCTTGTCAATGTGCTTTGCTGTTTTCCCCATCAGTGCCCGTACCAGGTTGTATACCAGAAAGTTGATGGATATTTCTTTTCTCACCATTTCCGGACTTTTACAGCGCAGCATATCCATTTTCATGGTCGTTTTAATGACATCAAAATCAATCTCGACGTGCCAGCGTTTCAGATACAGCGCAATGATCTCTGTCCGGGGATACTCATCAGCATCCAATAAAGTGGTGATGATGGTGCGACGTTTGTTCTTGACAGCACGGATTACCAGCTCTGCAGGCATCTGATCATAAAGCTCCTGACTCATCCACTCAGGTCAGACTGGTCTTGTTAATTTGAATAATCCATCCTTGCTATCCAGCTTGTGATCGCACTTCCGGAAATCAATATGGCGGGCACCATTTTTCTCGAAAACCACGTCAGCCTTGGCTTGTAACAGCAAAGCCAACAGGAAGTAGTTCTCAAAATTCGCATCACCTAACAGGATGTCGCCACCCTGCAGATGGGAGAACAATTTCCTGAGCAAAGCTTGTTCCCCGGTTTCTTTCCCTTCGTAGGCAGCCACAGCAAAATCAAGCAATGCGCCACTGCCAAGACATATCAAAACAAGAGTTCTGAGAATCGGGAAACCCAGCCCTTTTTTTGAGTGCCAGGCTGAGGATATTCTTTCTGATTTTTCTCGGTGTCAGACATCAACAATGTTGAACCATCAGTAAGCAGTACACGACGTTGATGCCATAGCCATGATTCTGGTGAGGCGTGATCAAGGCTATTGCCAGATGTACGCGGCAAACCTCTTATGGATGCTTCACTCAACCGTTGCCGCGCTTTGCAATATGCGCTGGTTTCAGTGTTGGGCACCTTGTTCTTGTTGCCCTTGACAACCTGATCTCTCGCTTCATCAATGAGGGCGTGGCGGCATGACTTGGTGTCGCTGGCCACCTGTCGCATGAACAAGATTAATGTTTTGATGGGCGGAAAATTCCTTACCCTGCAGCCGGGGTAACAATCCTGAAAAGAGTTAAGGTCATCAGAGGTAAGGATTGATGAAAATTCATCACTTCCAGTCTGCGCAAATTGGTGAAGGCAATCATCTGCGAGGGACAGAAACTCTTGGCTATACTTGTTCATGGCTTGCTCGGAAGGGAAATATTTACTCTTATGACTTTTTATAGTCGCTTCTTTCCGAGTAAGCCTTGAATTATCAAGGGCTGCGACCTTAAGTCAGTGCCATTGGTTTTTAGACTGCTCCTTAGGGCTTGTTCACTTTCTTTTCGCTACTCGCTCATTTTTTTGCCGAAACTTTTTTTTTCTTTGCCCGTGTTGATTTTTTTTCTTACCAGAACCCACTCGTTTTTTACCTTTGCTGCTTCTTTTTTCTTCGTCAGCAGTTTTGGCTGCACGCATATTACGTAATAGTTGTGCTTTCGCAGCAGCCGATCTGGTGCTGTTTTTTACATCACCGGGTACACGACGATTACGGAAATTTCTTTTTTTAGAATCAGGAGAACCGTCAAATTCTGACGACAAGTCAAAATCAATTTTTTTATCATCTATATTCACCCGGGACACAGTGACTTCTATTTCATCACCTAATCGATAGCGTCTGCCTGTGCGCTCTCCTTGTAGGCAGTGATGAATAGCATCAAAATGGTAATAATCACTGGGCAGGCTGCTGATATGAACTAACCCTTCCACAAAAATATCGGTTAGCCCGACAAACAGACCAAAACCAGTAACGGATGAAACGACCCCCTTAAATGTTTGTCCAAGATGTTGCTGCATATATTCACACTTGAGCCAGTCCATGGCATCGCGAGTGGCCTCATCAGCACGGCGCTCCGTCAGTGAACAATGCTCACCAAGTGCTTCAATGGCATTGGCATCGTAGGGATAAGTGCTTTTCTTACTGAGTTCAGAAGCGCCGACACGCTTAACATTACGGCTGTGAATATCGGAACGGATAATATGACGAATAGCACGATGTACCAGTAAGTCAGGGTAGCGACGAATAGGTGAAGTGAAATGTGCGTAGGCACTAAAAGCGAGGCCAAAGTGCCCCTGATTGTTTGCAGTATAAACCGCCTGACTCATGGAGCGCAGCACCACGGTCTGAATAACATGCTTATCAGGTCGACCCTGGATTGTGGATAACAATGACTGAAGGTCTTTGGGTTTAATTTTTCCAGATGGCAGTGAAAGGCTGAGGCTGCCCAAAAAGTTATTCAAATTCAGGCGCTTTTCCATAGTAGGGCCTTCGTGTACCCGAAATAAGGCGGGTACCTTATGCCTTTCAAGAAATCGAGCCGCCGAAACGTTCGCGCATAGCATGCACTCTTCGATTAATTTGTGCGCGTCGTTCCTATGAGTCGGCACAATGCGGTCAATTTTTCGGTTTTGGCCGAACACAATGCGGGTCTCAATGGTATCGAAATCAATGGCGCCGCGTGTATCACGCACACTCCGCAGAGCGTGATAAAGCTTATAAAGCTCGTCCACCTGAGGAATAACTGCCTTGTGTTGTTTACGCAAGGTTTTGCCGGTCTTGCTCACAGGCGTTGCCAGCATATCCCAAACCTGTGTATAAGTCAGTCGTGCATGTGAACGAATCAGACCTTCATAGAAGGTGTAGCCAGAAAGCTTGCCCAAGGCACTGATGGTCATTTCACAGACCATTGCCAGGCGATCCACTTCAGGATTCAAGGAGCACAAGCCATTGGATAAGACTTCAGGCAGCATAGGTACAACATGACCTGGAAAGTACACGGATGTACCACGCTCTTTTGCCTCATTATCTAGCGCAGAGCCAACCTTTACATAGTGTGAAACATCAGCAATAGCGACATACAATCGCCAGCCACTGCCACGCTTTTTTTGACAGAAAACCGCATCATCAAAGTCACGCGCATCTTCACCATCAATAGTAACAAACGGCACATCTCGTAAATCGACCCGGTTTTTTTTATCGCGAGCCAGTACCTCATGGGCGAAATTGCTGGCTTGCTTTTCAATGGTTTTTGACCAGGTATGGGGAATACCATGGGTTCGAAGGGCAACCTCCACTTCCATACCTGCATCGGAGCGACTACCGAGAATTTCTTTGACTAACCCAACAGGCAGAGAACGTCGTCCGGGCTGTTCAAGAATTTCCAGCAAGACATATTGGCCGGACACAGGCATTAAGGGGCCAGCCTTCACCATCACCTCACAACTGATGCGTGAATTTTCAGGTACGACATAGACGGTACCAGATTCCTCAAAGTAGCGGCCAACAATTTGTGAAGTGTTTCGTTCAATAACCTCAACCACCGAGCCTTCCTTACGACCACGGCGATCAACCCCTACTTCTCGAACCAGCGCTTTGTCACCATCAAACAACTGTCGCATTTCTCGTGCGGAGAGATAAAGATCTTCACCCCCTTCATCAGGAATCAAAAAACCATAACCTTCGCGGTTACCCTGAACACGACCTTTGATTAAATCAAGCTTATTGATCAGGGCAAATGCTCCTTTGCGATTTTGTAGCAACTGCCCGTCACGTACCATTGCTTTTAATCGAAACATGAGTGCACTTTGCTGCTCTTCACCTTCTACACTCATCTCCTGGCATATCATACGATGACTGGCTGGCGCACCCCGCTGTTCAAGAAACTGTAAAATAAACTGGCGGCTGGGAATAGGCGTTTCATAGCGTGACGCCTCTTGAGCCGCTTGTGGGTCGGAGTCTTGCCGCCATTGAGACATGGGGAGTATTACACCTCTATAGATTACGGTGAGAGCCTGTTTGCAACTGAGGCCACCGGTGGTTTTAAGCACAGTGAGAGAGAAAGGCTGTTGATAGCAGTTAGTTTAGCTACACGCCTTACCAGACAAGATAACGCCTAACCCCTGTAAAAAGCCAGTAATTGCGATAAAAGTATATATTTCCCGGTTGCTTACTACTTACTTTTGTTTAACTTTTTACGTATAAAAATAAGAATAAACATCTGTTTTTATTGTAAAAGCGAGATAAAATGGTTGAAATAGTAGTAGCATGCACAGGTTAGAGAAGAGCAGACGTTAGAGTCTGGCAATAATAACTATAAATCCACGGAGACAACCATGTCAGCGGAAGAAAAAATTCTTATAAAAAAAAGGCCCCGTCTTGCCTGGAATACAAAGACAAAGATGTATGTTGAAGCCATGTGGCTAGCAACAATAGACCTATTGTATTTTGTTGTTCCGGTTGGTATCTATGCGAGCATCGTCGCATTACTAGGCACAGAATTTAGTGAAATTAAAGCATTACCTGCTTGGTCATTTATGGCACTGGCTGTTTACTTTGCTATTGTAAAAGACGGATACACTGCATTTAATCGCAAGTCCGAAGACAAGGGAAACAGGGAGTTTGCCTTGGTGATTGGTTTGTCAGGCATTGCCTTCAGTACAGTGGTGCTTACCCTTAATATCATACGTTCAAAAGATCCGTTTTTTTATATTGCTGATTTTACTCAGAACTTTCAGTTCCATTTATTACTGATTGCATTGCTACTGGCCTGGATGGTAAAGGTGATTCAGATTATGCGAACGGACCAGGAGGTGTATGTGAATGCTGCTTAAGAAGCTGTTCATGATCCTCTGCTTTTCAAAAGGGGTCATGAACAGCTCCTTAGTGAGCATGGCAAACAGGGCGACAGCATAAAGTGATTGGTATAGAAGATTTTGCTTTAGTTGACAGGCAACAGCTGTTGTGGAAAGACGTTGCCTGTAGATAGAGATTTGTCAGCACTGATTCAACAGCGAAAGGTGCTGAAGTTTCTCACTCCGGGTTCCCCGCAAGCCCCCTTTATAGCCCCCTCAGTGGCTGAATGGTGGGAGTCTGTCATAGCTTGATAAAGTGCTGCCGGTAGTACTGCATTTCCATAATCGAATCCCGAATATCTTCCAGCGCCAGGTGTGAACTTTTTTTGGTAAAGCCATTGAGCAGTTCTGGTCGCCATCGCCGCGCCAGCTCTTTCAGGGTACTGACATCAATGCTGCGATAATGAAAATAGTCATTCAAAGCCGGCATATAGCGCCACAGAAAGCGCCGATCCTGCCCGATGGTATTACCACACATGGGCGATGCGCCTTCATTTACATGGTTTCGCAAAAAAGCCAGCGTTTGCTGTTCTGCTTCAGCTTCGCTAATGGTGCTTTGACGCACACGTGCAGTCAGGCCAGAGTTGCCGTGGGTTTGCGTGCACCAGTCATCCATGCCATTGAGCATTTCATCGGTTTGATGAATAGCCAGCACCGGACCTTGGGCAATTTCGTTGAGTTGCGGGTCGGTGACGATGGTTGCAATTTCAATAATACGATCGGTTTCCGGGTCCAGCCCGGTCATTTCCAGATCAATCCAAATAAGGTTATCCGATTTAGCCATTAAACACCCGATATGAAAGCATGGAAGGACTTTTCTCAATAGTACCGTTTAGGTGATGATAAGTCCTGAATAATGAAATCATAGCTGACATTGACAGAGGAGTTCATCATAATTCCCTCTGACATTGATAGTAGTGTAACCGAATGAGCAAACGCAAACTGACCCGTCGGCAGAACTGGCGTATTCAGAAAATCCAGGATGAACGCATTGCCCGTGCCAACAAGCGGGAGGCTATGATTGAGCAACAGCTTAATGATGACCATCTGGAGCCGGAACAATCTGGCCTGGTGGTTGCCCATTATGGTGCTCAGTTGGATATTGAGCCTGTCAACAGCCCGGGTGATGTCTGGCGCTGTCATTTGCGTAGCAATCTTCCCCCACTGGTGACAGGTGACAAGGTCATATGGCGCCCGGCAACGAATGAGCGCTCTGGTGTGGTGGTGGCGTTAGAAGATCGCACCAGTTTGCTCTCTCGGCCCGACCCTCGCGGGCAGTTAAAGCCTGTTGCCGCCAATATCGATTTTATTGTGTTGGTGATTGCGCCTGTGCCAAGGCCTTACCCTAATTTGATTGACCGTTATCTAGTGGCCGCTGAAACGGTGAATATTGAACCTGTGATTCTGCTCAACAAAACGGATCTGTTGGTGGAACAGGAAAGTCGTGACCTGCTTGATGATTTGCTGACAGTCTACAGTGAGATTGGCTACAAACTTTTAAAAGCTTCCTCACGCTCTGAACAAGGGCTAGCTTCGTTGCAGGTGTTATTAAATGAACACACCAGTGTGTTTGTCGGGCAAAGTGGTGTGGGAAAATCCTCTTTAGTGAATGCATTATTGCCCAATGAGGATATCCGTGTGGGAGCATTGTCTGAAGCTACCGGCAAAGGCACTCATACGACCACGGCTGCCAGGCTGTGCCATTTTCCCAGCGGAGGTAAATTAATTGATTCCCCGGGCATTCGTGAGTTTGGTTTATGGCATATGGAAAAAGGCGATATTATTAAAGGCTTTCGGGAGTTTCGGCCATTTATCGGCCATTGTCGTTTTCGTGATTGCAAGCATCAGCAGGAGCCGGGATGTGCTATTTTGCAGGCATTGGCTGAGGGTAAAATATTGTCTGAGCGGCTGGACAGTTACCGGCATATTGTACAGTCGGTGTGATTTCCCCGGTGGCCTTTTTCCCCTCACACCCCTCATACTAATAGTGTTCTTTTCACCTATTGGGGTTTTTATAAAAAAAATGGTCACCAGGCGTTGCTGGTGACTGAGAAGCAGTCATTTGGAAGGAAGAGCTTGTCGTCTGAATGTAACCTGACAGCTATCCTTCAAAATTTTTTATGCGCCTTTCTTTATACACCTTTCTTTACGCCCCTTTTTTATGACAGTCGTTGTGACGGTCGCGTTGTCCTGGCTTTCTCAATCTTGCGGCTGATATCATCCAGTTCAGCTTTCAAATTTCCAAGGTAGGTATCAGACTCTGAAGCTTTCAACAATGCTTTGCCACTATTTGCTGTCATAGCCTTGGTGGCAAACCAGAGCTTTTTGGCTTTGGCTGCCAATATAGCTTGCTCAAGCTCTTTTTTTCTCACTTCCAAACCAAAGAGGTTGGTTTCTGTACGAACTTCTGGCTGCTTATGGGCAGTGTCGCCGATATGGGCTTTATTGCGCTTTTTATATACGCCCTGATAATCAACGCTTGCTTTTTCAAAGGCTAATTTCGTTTTTGCCTTCTCGGTGCTAGAAATCTGTAAGGCTTTTTTCGTTTTTACTAATTTTTCCTGGATACCGGCGAGTTGTGAATGATTTAATTCATGGACTATTTGCAGTTCATTCAGCTCTTTTCTTGCCTCAAGTACAGTATTTTTTATTTTCTCTTTGCTTTTTTCTTTTTGCTTACGGGTAGCGCCATGGGGCTTGAGTCTTTCAGCATCAGTTAGTTTTTTGATCGCATTTGCTAACGATTGGGCACTGTCTTTGATATCATCCTGGGCGTTTTGTTTTTCCTCTTGAAGCTCTTTGAGTGCTTTGTTTAAATCTTCAATCGTTTGAAGGTTAGCTTCATAGTGTTTTTTTGCCGCTTCCATTTTCTGTTGAGTAATTTTTAAATAAGATTCCGTAGCAATCCCCATTTTACACAATGCTTTCAAACACGCATTACCCGCTGAATGACTAAACTTAACCGGGTAATCTAATAACGAAATAGCACGATTTTTAATAGACAACACCACGTCCTGGCTATTACGTGTGAGCGCCATCAGTTTCGGGTTTCCAGATATTTCAGATAAAAGCTTTTGTTTAAAAGGGGCCATCGTTTTGCGGGTCTTTTGCACAGCCTCCTCATAAGAGGGAGGGGGTGTTTGTGGGATTACCTGGCTTTGTAGGCTATTCATAATACAGCTCCTTGTTCTTAATTTTTAGAAGTAACCAAAAAAAGGTTTTAGTGTTTTTTCTATTATTGCTTTGATGGGAAAGAACAATACCGTAAACGACTGAAAGAGTGGATAACAAAGTGGTTAGTAAGGGTGACTGTTTGCAAGATGTGGGGTGTGGTCGCACTGATACTTTCACCGATACTTTAGTATTACTATTAACCTGGCATTACAATGTTAGTTAACAAGATGGTGATAAAAAATTACTAACAGTGTCTCATTTTATTCTGGCTATGTAAACAAGAAATTTACGATTTTACAGACTTTCCTCCTATCACTTTTACTCTCATCAATCAAAGCTTTTAGTGATGTTAATTACTGTTAAAACTTTGGGATTTTTGGACGATTACAGACTCATTAACTGACAGGAAAGTGAGTAGAAAATGACCAGGGACGCCAAGCCAGATGATAATAAGAAGCCTGAAAAGCCAAAAGGTACACTCGGGCGCACTGCTGTTTTAAATATTGAAGGATTAAAAACACAGGGGTTGTCAGATAAAAATCCGTTGTCAGCGAAAGACATGGATCAATACAATGTTGATACCAAAGACGATGTTGAGGTAGCGCTTTATGAGGAGAAACAGCGAACCCGGCGAATAAAAGCACTGCTTGATAGCCTTCACCCTGCTTGTCAGATGGGAGAAGATGACAACTTTCGAGGTATGGTGCTCTGTGGCAGGGATCTTACACATTCACGGTTTATCGGGAGCGTGCTAAAAAACACCAAGCTAAGGGAGTGTCAGTTACGAGGGGTAGTCTTTAAAAACTGCGACCTGTCAGGCGCTGATTTCAGAAAAGCCGATATGTCAGAGGTCATTTTTGACCATTGCAACCTTAATGGTGCTGATTTCCGTCATTGCGCTTTGAGTAATGCAAGAATTATTGATAGTAATTTATTTGCTATCAACCTTGATTACAGTATTTTAGATCAGTCGGTCATTGATTCCTGTGAAATGGGCGCACAAAGCTTTTTTAAAGCTTCCTGTAAAGGTATAACATTGTCTAATAGCCAAATTATTCATGGTTTTTTTGATAGTGCCAATATGGCAGGTGCCAAAATAAGTCATATGCTTTTCAGGGACTGCACGTTAACCAACACTCACTTTGAAGGTGCCGTTTTCGATAACTGCTGTTTTAGAGCTTGCGACAGTATTCAGGAGGGGCCTGTATTTTCACAGTGCACCATGAATCATATCGCCATGGAAGACTGTGAGTTTGAAGATATTAAAATGGTGGATACACATATTAACCATAGCCGAATTGAACGAGTGACTATGGATACCGCTTTGCTCGAAGGCGCGGTTTTTAATAATGTTGTTTTTGATTCGGGCACGATGAGAGACTGTTATAGCCTCGAAGAGGCACCCTCATTTACCCACTGTAAGCTTGAGCATATTGTGATTGATCATTCAGAGCTGATTAACGCGCACTTCAATAAAAGCGCATTTATCGGTGCAAGAATTATTGCTTCAGACTTTGAGGCTTGGGAGATGAAGCATACCGGCATTGATGGAAATACGACGGTAGATTCTGGTTTTTGATAGTTCAACAGGCGCTTTTATTTACCTTGTATCACCGGCCTTAACGTGTTGGTTATCACCACAAAGGATATAGCCTAGAAAGACG
This sequence comes from Candidatus Sororendozoicomonas aggregata, assembly GCF_031528575.1. NCBI lineage: Bacteria > Pseudomonadati > Pseudomonadota > Gammaproteobacteria > Oceanospirillales > Endozoicomonadaceae > Candidatus Sororendozoicomonas > Candidatus Sororendozoicomonas aggregata. The sequence continues at coordinate 71,700 of NZ_JAVLSP010000007.1, read as the reverse complement.
GGTTCACTTGTTGACACATCGTCATCGGGGACAAATTTTAGTCTGCCTGTGAGGAGGTCCCGCTTGGAGATCACTTGTCCTGTTTCTGCTGATTGTTTGTTGTAGATTAAATGACCTGAAGCGGGTAACGCCATTAACTGTATTGCTTCTATTGGTTTTGTTGAAGTCCGGTGAATAGAAGCAAAATCTTCCAGGCTAAAAGTATAAGGCTCATGACTATTAATGGTCACAGTGTCTGGAATGGCTGCTGTCAGCTTATGCATTGATTGATTAAGAAATTCAGAGGTACCAGGACGCGGCTGATCAAGGTTGGGTTTTTCTACCGGCAGGCTGTTTATCAGAGTTTCCAGCTCCGCCTCAGCATCTTGTTGCAAGGGTTCAGGCATTTGTTCAATCATCGCTTCCAGTGCTTGCTCTGCGGTATCACCGGGGCTGGACTGTGTAGGTGCATGGATGGACAAAGTAGCATCTAGCAGCTCATCTGCCTTTGATACGGCTTGCTCCACCTCGTTGAGAATATCATCAAAGCCATTGTTATCAGGGTTTTCTGGCTCAGGCGTTAAATCCTCATAAGACAATGTTTCTTCCCGGTTTTCATGGTGAGTATCAGAGGATGCAGGCTCAAATGAGAAGCTGCTATCTTTGCCTTCAGTAGATATTGATGCGGCACTAAAGTGGAATTCCTGGGTATTTGTTTCAGTCTCAGCCTCCTCTGGCGAAATGAAGTCCAACGTTTCAGCCACTTCTGGGGCCATATGATTGTTATCCTCGCTCTCCTTCAGGAGCAAAGGTTCGCTGGCTTGCTGGTAAGAGATATCAGACAATGGGTTTTCATCAAAGACAGGGACCGTGCTTTGTTCATTAGGGGACGATAAAACAATATCCTCAGTTGCATCGGTGTTTTCAAAGGAGTAAGCATCAATCTCATTTTCTGTGGGTCTATGAGTGCCTTCTTCAGGGGGGGGCTCTGTCAACCGGGGGACACCGGGTGTATTTTCATCGTCAACAAGGGCATTTTCATCCTGAGCTGGAGAGTGCTCTGGTATCAGCTCAACATCGGTATTCAAGGTGTTTTCCCAGTCGTTATCATCAGCGGTAATTGCATCAGTTATGCTCTGATCCAAAGTGACTGTGTCTTCTTCCGGCACATCCTTTAATTCACCGCTTTCTCCATCAATATCTGATAGTAATTGATCAATTTCAAAAAGCTCGTTATCAATGGATGGAGCGGGAGCATTATTTTCTTCCTCAGAAGGAGGGTCAACGGGGTAATCAGCGGTTACCGTCGCTTCAACAAGTGTGGCAAAACCCGCTTCGGAAGGCGACAGTTCAACGGTAATAGTATGCTGAGAATAGTGTTTATCCTGCTGACTTATTCGATAGCGGTAGTGGAGTTGTTCGTTGCCGGTTTGGTAGGCACAAAGATCCAGAATGAGCTGGCAACCATCAACCGACAGGCTGATACCGGTCTCATTACCTGACACCAGCTTTAGATGAGAAACCCTTTGCCGGCTGCCCATATTGCTGGAAATAAACGGTTTGAGTAAATCAATCGTGAGTGTAGAGCCTTCCTGATGATAACTGGCCGGCAGGGTTGTCAATGTGTCGTGATCAGGATTCATGGCTATCCTTTTGCCATAAATTTTTTAAATTGTATGAACCATTGTCTGCTATAACTTACCTAACCTGCAAGGCCAGTGTGTCCGTAGTTTGGCCGAGTCACACTGGCCTTCTGTATCAGAGTCAGAGTTAATCCTTTTTTTCTAACTACTCAGGCAGGTTGTTAGCGCTCGGTGAGAGCATTTTGTTTTGCCCTGAGCAGAGGTTTCAAAAGATACTGCATCACTGTTTTTTCACCGGTGATGATATCGACACTGGTCTGCATACCGACCATCACATCCAGTCTTTTATGGGCTGTGCCGAGATAGTTTTCTTTGGTACGAACCCTCGCGACATAAAAGCTCTCGCCTTTTTCATTTTCAATGGTATCAGCGCTGATATGCTCTAAAGTGCCATCAAGTCCACCGTAAATGGCAAAGTCGTAAGCCGTCAGCTTGACAACAGCCGGCATTCCTTTGCGCAGAAAGCCAATATCTTTAGGGTTAATATTGACTTCCACCAGCAGGCTGTCTTCGATGGGGACGATCTCCATCATTTCCATGCCTGGCTGGACGACACCACCGATGGTGGTGATATTGATTTTCTTGACGATACCCGACAGTGGTGCACGGACAAGGGTTCTGTCTACCTGATCTTGCACGCCACTTTGGGACTCAGCGCGTTGACCGAGTTTGACTTCAACCTCTTGTAGTTCGTGCACGGCGTCTTCCCGAAATTTCTCACGCAGTTCAGACTGCCGCGCTACGGCTTCTTCGTAGGCGGCCTGTAATTTAGGCAGTGAGAGCTGAGTGAGTCGGCGCTGTGAGTCGAGGTCATTAACTTTTTGTTCGAGCTGCAACAGTTCAACCTGGGAGACGACGCCCTGTTCGGCCAGTGGCTTTGTTAACTTTAATTCTTCAGCACCGAGTTGATAGCTTTTTTTCAGATAATCGTATTCGGTTTGAGTAGAGGTAAAATCATGTTTTGCTTGTAGAATTTGCTTTTCAATGACGGACTGTTCTACCCATTGAGAGCTTTCCCTTTGCTCAAAAATATCACGCTCTCTTTGCATATAATCAGGGTAATCATGCAGCTCGGGCGGAAATTTTAGTGGCTCACCTGATAGCTCTGCTTTTAAACGTGCCGATTTTGCCAGCAAGCCAAGATGTTCTATGGCACCTTCGCGAAAATCAGAACGAAACTGGGTGTCATCGAGCTGAAGCAGTGGTTGACCGGCATTGACCCTGTCACCTTCTTCAACGTAAAGCTCCTTGAGAATCCCACCCTCAAGGTTTTGAATGACCTGGAGCCGGGAGGAAGGAACAATGCTGCCGGAACCGCGAGTGATTTCATCCAGTTTGGCAAAGCATGCCCAAATGACGGCAGTACCGAGGGCCATTAGAATGGTGTAAACAAGTAGCCTTCCACCTTGTGGTGTCCTGATGAGCATTGCGGCACTGGTGTCAGACATAAACTCCATGTCTTCGTTACTGATGTTTTTTTGAATATCTCCCAGGCTGCCATCAAGAAGCGTTTCCTGTTTATTTCGGGCTTCTGATTCTTCAGATGAGGGAGTTGCTGGCCTAGAATCCTTATTGTCTTCCATGATCCCGTCCTACTCGATTTTCAGTTTGCCCTGTTTAAGGGCAGCATGTACCTGGGCTTTAGGGCCATCCGCAACAATGTGACCATTATCAATAACTATCAGACGTTCCACTAACTCCAGCATTGATGCCTTGTGGGTGACCAGTATAAGGGTTTTGTCTTTGCCCCTGGCAGCCAGTTGCTGTTTAATACGAAGCTCAGTGGTATTGTCCATGGCGCTGGAAGGCTCATCCAGCAACAGAATGGGCGGGTTCATCAGAAGGGCTCTGGCCAGGGCAATACTTTGGCGTTGCCCCCCTGAAAGGTTTTGACCCCGTTCTCCAACATTCATATCCAGTCCCTGGGGGTGTTTGTTGGCAAACTCGGTAACGCCAGCTATTTTTGCCGCTTCAAGAAGAACAGCATCATCAATATGGCTGGCACCGAGTGTGATATTTTCCTTGATACTTCCATAGAACAGCATAATATCCTGCGATACACAACCAATGCAGCGTCTTAAGTCCGTAGGGTTAATTTGTCGTAAGTCGACACCATCAATACGGATGGCACCCGTTTCAGGCTCATAAAGACCCAGTATCATTTTTTCCAGTGTGGTTTTACCCGAGCCAATACGTCCGATAATACCCACTTTTTCTCCGGCTTTTATGTTCAAAGAAATATCACGCAAGGCATGAATTTCCTGATCAGGGTACTTGAAATTAACATCTTCAAACTGGAGATTACCCTTAAGATCAGGTCGGTGGACATAGTCACGATCAACGGCACGCTCTGTGGGCATTGCCATGATTCTGTTTAAACCATCCAAAGATGATCGTGCCTGATTATAACGGGTAGAGAGTCCAGCAATTTGGGCCATAGGCGCAAGACAGCGGCCTGATAGCATAGATACCGCGATTAACCCCCCCATACTTAAATCGCCCGCTGTGATCAGGTAAACACCTGTGATGACAATGCCTATTGTTGTCACTTGTTGTACATAGGCGCTGAAGTTTGTTGCAGAAGTACTGATTAATTTGGTTTTTACACCCCATGTTGCAATATGCCCGACGGCTTTTTCCCACTTATGTTGTATTTCACCTTCTGCCTGAGCAATTTTGATCGCCTCCATGCCAGAAAGACTTTCGATGAGTGTGGCATTTTTTTGTGAATTTGAACGCAGTGTTTTTTCTACAGAGCCTTTTAAGGGGGTCTGAATAAAGTAGCTATACAATCCAATGAATAGCATGCCTGCCAAAGGAATAAAGGCGATGGGTCCACCAAGAATGAAAATAACCGTTAGAATAATGACAGTAAATGGTAAATCTATTAATGCGGTAACCGTTGAGGAGGTAATAAAGTCTCGAATGCTTTCAAAATCTTGCAGGTTTTTAGCAAAAGAACCAACAGAAGGAGGCCGTGCAGACATACTAAGCCCCATAACCCGCTCCATGATCCGGGCAGAGAGCAGGATATCAGACTTTTTTCCTGCCAGATCAATAAAATACCCGCGAATCATTTTAAGCGCAAAGTCGAAGGTAAACACCAGAAATGCACCAATAGCCAGAACCCATAGCGTATCAAACGCCTGATTAGGTACTACTCGGTCGTACACATTCATAGTAAATAAAGGGCTGGCAAGGACAAAGATATTGATCAACAGTGATGCAAATAAAACGTCACGGTATATCCGCCAGGAGCCAAGAATGGTTCCCCAAAACCAGTGCCTGGATTGTACATTCAGACTTTTTGGCGCCCGCTTGTCATAGCGGTGTTTTGCTCTGGTATAAATGACATAACCAATGTAGTGGGATTCAAGCTCAGTTAATGTAATGTCTTTTTTACCCTCTCCCGTATCCGGGACAATAACGGTCGCACAATCATTATCATGGTCTATGTGTAATAAAATGCAGGATTTTTTCTCTTTCAATAATAAAACAGCCGGTACGACTAATGAAGAAATCTCTGACAATTCTCGTCTATGCAGCTTTGTTGCCAGTCCAGCTCTGTCGGCAGCGCGAATAAACAAATCAGGAGTTAATATGTTTTTTTCGAGAGGAAGGCCAGATACTAGTGATTCGGCAGAATAAGGGTTACCGTAGTGGCGCGTTAGAATAGTCAGGCAGGCTAGTAGCGGGTCTACCCCTGACTGGCGCTCTTCCGGAATATCCCAGGCGTCTTCTGTTGTTGTTGAGTTCATGATAACCTTCTGATTAGCTTATCGTACTGCTCAACCGAATGTATTTGTTTATAACCAAAGATAGACAGCCTGTCTCATGAATAGGTGTCGTTTAACTTTAAGGTTAGTCTAGAAAAATATCTTTAGAATTAATTAGCTTATTTTTTGTTGTTCATTGGAAGTTAGTCAAAAAAATGATGGATTTGTTTTTTATTGGTCAAGTCTCGAATGTTTTTTATTTTTAAACATGATTTTTGAATATATCCTTTTTAGTTTTTTTCAAACCCTGATGACGCACATCAATGCCTTTAACCAGATAGATTACGTATTCAGCAATATTGCGGGCATGGTCGCCAATGCGTTCAAGGGAGTGCAAAGCCCATACAATATTTAAAAGTTGACCAAGATACTGTGGGTTTTCCTTCATATAGTCAAGCAGGGCCTTGTTAGTTTTTTTATACTCTTTATCAACAGGCTGATTTTCCTTAGCAACGTCTAAAGCCATATTTGCATCAAAACGGGCAAAAGCGTTCAGGGAATCCCTGACCATCTGGCAAACATAGTTGCTTAAAAGGCTTATCTCGCTATATCCTCTGGCAGTTTCACCCTCTTGTGATAATTCAATGGCAAAACGTGCTATTTTAGAGGCTTCATCGCCAATACGCTCCAGATCCGTGGCAGCTTTAGTGCAGGCAATGACCAGGCGCAGGTCACTTGCCGCAGGATGCCGTCGGGCGAGGATGCGAGTACACTCATCATCAATAGATAGCTCCATAAAGTTGATCCTGGTATCTTTTTCCGACACAGCATAAGCCAGTCGGCTGTCAGCTTGTACTAAAGCATCTACAGCGTCTGATACCTGCCTTTCCACTTGTCCGCCCATAGCCAGCAGCCCATTTCGCAAAGCATCCAGTTCTGTACTGAACTGCCTTGAAATGTGCAAAGTTGAGTGGTCGCTGAGATTATCCATAAAAGCTAAATATTATGATGCTGTGATTTAGGTTACACGCCCGCTGGATTGTTGACGTTTGACAGAGCCAGACAATGACAGGCTCCTAGGAGCCTGTCCGAGAATAGACTACCCTACTGCGGTTGCGATAAATGGGTCTAAAAATTCCTGCTTCTTCGTCAAATAGCCCCACTATTATCCTCAGAAGCAGAAATTTTTATCCTCAATTTCTCGTAATCCTCGCTACGGGTGCTATTCTCGGTCAGGCTCCTAGCTGTGGTACATCAACACTGATAGCGTTTAAGTACATGACCATTTGCTTTTCAAGTTGGTCTACAGGCCTTGCAAGGCCTGCCAGCAAGAAAATATATGTTTTCATTTGGTCATGTACTTATTATCCTGCAACTATGTTGCAGTGATATGACGCGGTCGTACTTTTTACCGTTTATCCGCCACTTTTTAATGACAGCCTCAGGGAAAAAGTATGAACAGTCTTTAGCCAAATTGACCTGTTATAGCCTCTGCTAAAAGTTTGGTGGTTTCACGGATGTGTATGCGTACAAAACAGGGTCTTGATCACTTCCAGAACATGCCAATGAAAATGACAGCCCTTAACCATATCGGCCAGTAATATAATCTTCTGTTTGTTTTTGTTGGGGATTGGTGAAAATGGTGTCGGTATCATCGTATTCAACCAGTTTTCCCATATGCAGGAATGCTGTGTAGTCAGCAACCCTTGCGGCCTGTTGCATATTATGTGTGACTATTACAATAGTAAAGCGTGTTTTTAATGTGGATATCAGCTCTTCAATTTTTAAGGTTGAAATGGGATCCAGTGCTGAAGCAGGTTCGTCAAGTAACAGGATTTCTGGTTCAATGGCGATAGTTCTGGCAATAACTAACCGCTGTTGCTGACCGCCTGACAGGCTGAGTGCGCTTTTATGCAGTCGTTCTTTGACCTCATGCCACAGAGCAGCACTTTTCAGTGCCCATTCTATCGTATCGTCAAGTACTCTTCTTTTTCGTACTCCCTGAATACGCAAGCCATAAGCGACGTTTTCATAAATACTTTTCGGGAAGGGGTTTGGTTTTTGAAACACCATTCCAACTCTTCGGCGCAAATCAGCAACATTCAATGATTTACTGTAGATATTGGTGTCTTCAAGAAATACATCTCCATTGATAGCGCAACCATCAACGAGGTCGTTCATTCGGTTAAATGTTCGCAGCAGTGTTGACTTACCACAGCCGGAAGGGCCAATAAATGCAGTGACCCGTTGCTTTGGTATTTTCATAGAAATATCAGAAAGCACCTGGTTGGCTTCATAAAAGACATTAAGTCCCTGAATATCAAGGCAGTGCTTTTCATCATCCAGGCAGAGTTTATTTCGGTTCCTGCCCAGGTTAGTGAGTTGAAATAATGGCATCTCATCGGGGTGTCCAGAGGGGCTTGTTTCAAACTGTCCATGCCTTTTTTTCATGTGATTAACTCTCCAGCCTCTTGTATTTCTCTCGTAAGTGATTGCGTAAGACAACAGCCGAGAAGTTGAGTGTGACAATAATCAATATAAGTAGCAGAGCTGTGGCATATACCAGTGAACGAGAAGTTTCTACATCCGGGGACTGAAAACCAAAATCGTAGATATGGTAGGCAAGGTGCATAAACTTTTGATCCAGGTGTATAAAAGGATAACTGCTATCAACGGGTAGGTTTGGCACTAACTTAGCCACACCAACGAGCATCAGTGGGGCTACTTCGCCTGCTGCACGGGCAATTGCCAGAATTAACCCGGTGATCATGGCCGGGCTGGCCATAGGTAATACAACATGCCACAGTGTTTCTGCTCTGGTAGCGCCAAGTGAAAGGCTTCCTTCCCGTATTGATGTGGGAATTTGCGATAACCCCTCCTCTGTGGCAACAATAACGACAGGTAACGTCAAAATAGATAAAGTGATTGAGGCCCATAATAAGCCGGGGGTTCCAAATGTGGGAGCAGGTAAGGCTTCAGGAAAAAAAAGTTTATCAATATTTCCACCAACAAAATACACCAAAAAACCTAAGCCAAAAATACCGTAGACAATAGAAGGCACGCCTGCCAGGTTATTGACTGCAATGCGAACAATACGAGTGATAGTGCCTTGCTGAGCATATTCATGTAGATAAACAGCAGTGATAACACCAAAAGGGGTGACGAAAATGGACATAAGAATAACCATCATGATGGTGCCAAAAATAGCGGGAAAAATCCCCCCTTTACTATTGGCTTCCCTAGGGCTTTCTAACAAAAACTCCCCAAGCTTGTTGAAATAAAGCGCTATTTTTTCTGTTATGGACAAATTATTGGGATGATAGGCTCTTACTATATTGCTGACAGGTTGCTCTATCAGCGTCCCATCGGCGGTTAGGATGGTATAACTATCACGACTTAAGGCCTTATAAAGTTGGTTCAGCTTATATGTATACTGTTGGTACTGGTGCTTAAACTGAGCCTGTTGAGTATCTGTCGTCTGTTCCTGTGTATGGGAGAAAGTATTGTTTAGCTCTTGTCTTCTTTTTTTAAGGCGAAGTTGTTCCAGTTTTTCGTTGATTTCGACAATATGATGGCGTTGTATATCTTCAATAGCCTTATAGATATTTTTTGTTCGCTCTATTCGATTAACCAACTCTGGAAAAGCTTGTTTGCCATTAGCAACAGTAGCACCATTTTCTTTGACACTTTTTAAGTAACCGTGGAAATTACTATTTTCCTGTCGTTCAATAGTCAGTATGTCTGTCGGGTAACGTATTTTGTGAAGCCAGGGCTTGATAAGCCATACATAGTTAATGTCGGTCAGGCCCCCAGTGCCTGTTTGCAACAAGCTGCGATTGACTGTTTCTGGCAGGTTTTCGGTGTTTATGTCTGCTGCCCTCAAGTATTTTATGGGGACAACCTCGCTGCGAATGATGGCGCCAGCAACCTTCAATGCCTGTTGTTCAGGCGCTTTATAATCCGCAACCATGACCGGATCAGGCCAAAAATACCCAAGGCCACGCGAAGCAATGAGAGCCAGGAGTCCAACGACCAGTATAAGGCTGATAGCTACTGCGCCAGCGTTTAACCACACCCAGGGTAAGCCACTTTTAAACCAAGTGTTCATCAATGTTGTCTGTATCCAGAGAGTCATGCAATAACGAGTCGGAATTATCGCAGTTTCAATGCCAAATGGGTATTGAAAAAAAGAGGTCTGCTTTTTTTTAAATAATGACTGACAAAATAAAGACACTCTATCTCATTTTATTTTTTGAGTCTTACCAAGTGTATTTTTTTGACCATATTATTTTTTTCAGGGCTGCCTATAATTAATGGCATATACCAAAAGATAATAAATTGGACGGACACGCATGCCTGTTTCAGGACCCAATAATCCAAAGTTACCTTCTACGGGGACATCTGTAGATGCCTGGTCAACAAGTGATGACGTTCAGTCAGATGCCGGTGACAGTGGTATAAAAAGCACTATTCCAACACAAAATCTGCCCAGGGATAGTCACCAGCTAGAAGGAAAAAGGGTTGCTGACCGGTCTGTAATGACCGTAGGTGAAAATGAATTGAATGAAGTTGCTGATATATCGAAAGAATTCGCTACGGCAACCTCATCGAAAAAACTGCTGCATATACTGGCTGCCAATAATGATGAAGCGCTGGAAGAAAACTTCAGGATTGTGTTTAAACGACCCAACGGTGAAATAATAAGGATTAAGCCACCGGAAGATAATATTCCTCCTGAGATTTTACGCAGATATGAACGCCTTGTTCATGCCATACAAGATAACCGCGTAGATATTGAAAACACTCTTTTGCAAAAACAGCAAAACCTCGAAAATAGTTTGCAAACAAAACTGGATAACCTCAAGGCACTGGAAAACCACCAGCCCGATGAACAGATGAGGCAACTATTCCATGAGGCAAGGGCAAAAGCGCTGCAAGGCTTGTTTGAACCTTATCCGATTTCATTGGAACAGTTACTAGGCAATGGCTCGTCATTACCGCGAAGTGAAAGGAGTGAAAGGAGTGAAAGGCGTGCTATTGATGATAATCCAAGGCATTCCCGGCCACCGGTCAATGAAGGCCAGGGAATGGATGGCACATTTGAGGTTGAGTTGGCAGATAGAGGAAGGGCGAACTTACAGCAGGAAATAAACAGCAGGTTACCTGAGCGGATAACAGACGACATAGACCATGTTTCAGAAACGCTCCTTGTCAGTGAACAGGCTCCAAAGGCTTCACCGGCCACAGCTGTCTCAGGAACACCCCCAACAGGAGGCATTCATTTCAGCCCAACGATTAATGTCACGCCTCAATTTACCAACAGCCCCACGGCAAATCCTGTTAACCAGTCAACCGCCAACCCCACTATTTCGCCGTCAAATACCAATACTGGCACTGTGCCCAATACAGTAACAACCAATGAGGAGAAAACGGATTCAGCCAACGATGCAACTCCGGAAACCTCACAAAGGCTAGAGGACGCGTTAAAAGGAAACAGGGATGAGCTGGCAAGGTTGTTAACAGATTCAGTGGCATCTCAGCAACAGCCAGGCTCCCGGCTCACTTCAGAGGCGACAAGTGACATTAAACACCTTATTCAAGGTCTGCAACAACAGCTCGATTCAGTACAGCAAAATACTGCACTGAATAAAGAGGCGCTTCAGGATTTAATTCGTCACACGCTTGCCCAACAACAAACCAGACCCGACATTGATACAGACCGACTACTGTCAGACTTCAAAGCCGCATTGCAACAGACTCGCCCTGTTGGAGAAACCGTTGATAGAACAGGTGAAAGGGAATTACTTTCAAAGCTTGATGACCTGAGCAGAAGGCTGGGTAGTATGGAAGCTGATATACCCCGGCGTATTAAAGACGACGCTGGCAGTGATGAGGTCATTCGGCTGCGGGCAGAGGTAATAGCGCTACAACGTCAACTTGAGCAGGCGCGTACCACGCCACCTGACCACCTTTCTGGTGGGTCACGCGTTTCAGGGGGTGATGACCCGGACAAGCGTGATTTGGAAAATGCATTAAGGGGCAGCCAAAGCAGTGAGCAAGCGTTAAAAAGAACGGTCGCTTCCCTTGAGTCTCAATTGCGAACACTGGAGGCAAAGCTCGCCCGGCTCGAAGAGGAAGAAGGTGAAAAGTCCCGATTAGAGCAGCAGCTGCAAGAAGCGAATAGCAAAGCCAGCGAACTGGAGGAAAAGGAAGCGAGGCTCAAGGTGCTCGAGCAAGAGAGCGAGCGGTTAGATGAGGCACTGGAGAGAGCCAATAGCAAAGCGCTGACACTGGAAAATGATAAGCATCTGTTAAATCTCGAACTGCAAAAAGTGAAAGAAAGTGCCAGCGAGCTTGAGGCACTCAAGGATGAGCGGGACCGATTAGATACGGCGCTGAGGCAGGCAACGATCAAAGCCGGTGAGCTGGGGGAAAACCAGACCAGTTTAGAGAGGCTGAAACGTGAGAGGGACCGTTTAGATCAGGCGCTACAAGAAGCTAATAGAAAAGTGCTGAAGCTCGAAAGTGACAAGCATGTATTGGATCGCGAACTGCAAGAGATGAAAGGCAGAACCAGCGAAATGAAGGTGGAGCAGGCCAGGCTGGTTGCGCTGGGGGAAGAGAAGGATCGGTTAAATAATGCGCTACAGGAAGTTACCAACATAGCTGGGGAGCTGGAGAAAAAGCAGGTCAGGCTCGAGGAAGAGGCGAATCGGTTAAATGGCGCCCTTGAGGAGGCCAATAGCAAAGCTCAGGAGCTTCAACAAGAGAAGGCCAGGCTGAAGCAAAAGGTTCTGGAAGAGACAAACAGCAAAGTCACGGAGTTGGAAAAAAAACAGGCCATTCTAAAGGCGCTAGGGCAAGAAAAGAATCAGTTGGATGAGGCGCTGCAGGAGGCAAACCTGGCAATCAAAGCACTGGGAGAAAAGCAAGCCAGGCTCGAGGATAAAAAAGATCAGTTAGATGATGCGCTTGAGAAGGCCAATAGCAAAGCCCAGAGGCTCGAAAGTGAGAACAATCTCCTAGGTCGCGAACTCGAAGCGGTGAAAAAGAGAGCCAATGAATTAGAGGTAGAACAAGCCAGGTTCGATGCGCTGAAGGTTGAAAAGAATCGGTTAAATGAGGCGTTGCAGGAAGCAATCCTGACAGCTAACGAGCTGGAGAAAAAGCAGGCCAGGCTGGTTGCGCTGGAAAAAGAGAACGATCAGTTAAATGAGGCGCTACAAAATGCAACCATAACAACTAAGGAATTGGAGGAAAAACAGGCCAGGCTGGAGGGTGAGAAGGGGCAGCTGAATGAAGCGCTACGAGAAGCAACCCAGGCCGCCAGCAAGCTGGAGAGAGAACAGGCCGAGCTGAAGGATGAAAGAGATCAGTTAGATGAAGCGCTACAAGGCGCCAATAACAAAGCCCTGACGCTGGAAAGAGAAAATACTCGGTTAGATGGGGAACTGCAAAAGGTAAAAGGCAAAGCCAACAGGCTGGATAAGCTCGAGAGCATGAAGGCCAAGTTGGAGCGGGAACTGAAAGAGGCACAGAACCTTGTAAGGGAAGCACAGACTCGCACTAACGAGCTGGAGGCTGAGCAACGCAAGAGCGCGGATTTAAGTCACAAATTAGTGGCAGCCAATCTCGAACTGGAGGGGTTAAAGCTCAGTCGAGCTATTCTGGATAAGATTTCAGCAATCAATACAAAATTGATCAGCAGTGTCCCCAAAGAAGAAACCCCCCAAGAGATAGAGCGCTTTTTATCGCGCCTTGACCGGCTAAAAAATGAAATTGAAGAGGTTAAAGCGCAACTCATTAAGGATAACCCTGAAAAACAAACAGAAATTAACACGCTATTGAAGCCTCAGACGAGCCAATGTGATAAATGGATAGCCTTCTTTTCCAGTAAGAATGACCCCCGTAACAGACCGATACCTGCAAAGCGCGATCGTTCACCAGAGTCAACGTCTGGCACAGAAAATAAAAGGAGTGGGTCAAGGCGTTCACCCCATAAACCAGGGGAGAGTTCGCTTAATAACGAAAGTCTTGAATTAAGGGGGACGACTTCAAGAACACAAGACGGCCTCGATTTACAGGCAAGTTTGACTTATAGCGGCGATGGGAATATTCATGAAGCTTTTGAGCAGCACCGCAAGCACCTGCTTTCAGCAGCGGATCAGTTTGATGAAAATTTAACCAAGGCGGCACCCCACGATACGACTGACGGTAAGGTACAGACCTACTTACAAAGCTTGAAAAAAACCCAGTCTAAAATACATGATCAATGGAAGTCGTTGCAAAATGATCTTTCCGAGATAGAAAACGGGTTTGCTGGTATTGAAAGTATTGATTATTTTCCACCGGATCATTTGACGCAGCTATCTAAAAAAATGAAGCTGGTCAATAAATTTATAGAAGAAAAAGATAAGGAGCTCGTTGAGTTTGACCGGCACTTCAAGGATCTCGAAAATACAGGGACGCAGTTTGATTTAAAGGGTATCAAAAATGTTGTAACACAGTATATTGCAGCGATTAACAGCACAGCTCGATCTCAACAAGAGCGGTTTAAAGGGATTGCCTTAAGTATTATTGATATATGTCATACACCCGAAAGACATAAACACTATGAAGCTTCCATGTCGAAGGAAACGGCTGATACTTCCATGCCGTTTTTGACAAAATTTTCACGTGCCAGGTCACAGAGAAGGCGAACCAAGCACACCGTCACTGCATCGGAGTTAGATGAAAAAATAAAATTCCTTCAAGACATCAGTAATGTTGGTGTCGTTAGTATAGATGAAAAAAAATACCGTAAGCAATTGGTGGCCCATGGGTTAGAGGATAACTTTTTTGCTCAGTGTAAAAAAAATGAATTATTGTTGAGCGATGAAATTAGAAAAACGAAGTCCCTCAGACTGGTGCTTGAGCGAGACAAAAGAGAGTTAGGGTCGTCTATTTTAGAAAAAAGACGTACACGCATTCGAGAAGATATTATCAAAAAATCCAGTAATTCTGGGGATATCTATGACACAGAGAGTTTTATAAGACAATTTTTTGGTTCATCAACGTTTAAGGCAGCTGACGCCTGGGATTCGTTGAAGGCCGTGCAGATGCATAACCTGTCGGTACCTGTGGGCGCTTTTGATGTCCCTGACGAGGGGCCTCATATAAGGGGCTACCAGTCAGCGAGGGCAGTGCATGATATTTTACTGGGGCTTGAGGAGCACATGAAATATCATGCTACAAAAACACTTGACCCTGACAAGCTAAGGCAGCTTCGGTCAGAATATATGGACTTTATCAGCCATTTAACACCTTCACAGTGGGGAGAGCGGCGCCCTGGTGATGCACGGGAAAACCATATCTCCCAAGCCGCTCGTCAGTGTATCGGTGCTTATCAAAAAGATATTATCAAAAGAGTGAATCAACATTTCCATCAGCTCATAGGCTCACGTTCCGCCGCAATGGTTGCTGAGAGTGATTTAACAGAAGGAATAAACCCCAAGACAACCAAAGTTAGCGGGGCTTCTGTGACGGAGTTAAGAAATTGTTATCATGATTTGATCAGAGCAACCGAGCCTGAAGCGCAGGGTAAAAAGCAGACAATTACCCCGAGTGCTGAAGGCCCCACTGCTAAAGTATTAACGTTATTTAAGAAACACCCTGAGTTAGCACGAAACTGGTTTGAAAAAACACTGGCTTTAAGGGCAGCATTGCCAGACAGCAGCAGTCCAGACGCTTTGGCGACGTATCAAAAGTCAGCATTGCGTGCAGTGCAAAAGTTGTTGCAGCAGTACGGTATAACGGATCATATACCTGTCAGTGCCTTTTATCTTGCCACATTGAAGGAAGTCAGCACAGCAGACTCGACGATTTTATCTTGTTTGAACCAACACTACGTTAAAGAAAAAGCCAAAGAAGGAACCTCACTCGAAAAGTCAAAAGCAGATAAATATGCTGAAAGTGTCATCGCTCTGATGCAGGCTGAGCACCGCTGTTATAAAAAAGATCCCAAACAAGTGTTCAGGGGAATGAGGCTGATTGAAGGAAAGCCAGCGACGCAAGCCTGTCATGAGAGAATTCTGAAAGAGTTTAATCAAGCAGAAAAACCACAACCTGTTGTTCGATTCTCCAGTAAATCACAGGGGGCGACCAGTGGGGAAGATCGCCGAACAGTAACAGGGGGGATTTTTCACCATGTACTCGAACAAGGGGGCATGCCCGCCGTAAGGTACACTGCCACGGGTAAAACCTTTATCAACCTGACACAAGAACAGGGTTTTGCAGATCAGGGATTGAGTTTTCGCACGAATGATACAGGAAGACCCCTTGAACTACTGAATATGAGGGGATGCCTTTGGGAGGTTGCTCCAGATATCCTGCTGAATAACCCTGATAAACAGTTCCCTTTTTCAGGCAAAGAAGGCGACAGCTTTTTGCCGGTTGTGAATAAAGACAAAGTGACGGGTAATGAAAAGGAAGGTATTTTACTGATCAGTAAGCCATGCTGCTTTTTATACACATTGACCGATAAAGGCAGCTGGCGATGCAGGCCGGTTGGTGGTGGCAACCGAAGTGCCGATCAAGAAAAATTTGAAGGTTATATCCGATTAGCCATTGCTTTAGGCCATGAACAAAGCAAAGACGCCTGTGATAACGCATTGAGACAGGCTGATAAATACCTGGCCAGAATGAAACCGGGTCTCAGTGATCGGGCAAGGGAAAAAGAAATTACTCAAGAGTGTGTTAATACCGCTTCTGGTTTTGTGCGCTGGAATAAAAACATTGAGAGCAACCGTAGCTTTTGTATGCGGCGGTTAGTTGACATCAAAGGGCAAGGTCCAGCGCTGGAACAGTCAGATATTGAGGAAATCGAGAGTGATTCAATTGTTACCATAGAGGGTATTAATACTTTTGCAGGAGGTGACCATCCAGCCGTGTTAGCCCTCGAAGCAAAGCTGGCTAATTATGATAAGCATGGAAATCTTAAAAAAGATAAAGGTATTTTTCATATTGATTACACGACAGGAAATCATAGTAAAGACTTCCCTGCTATTTCTTTAGCAACCAGCTTTGAGCGTTTTCAAGATACCTATATTGATGAGCTGAAAGAGCATCTACCAAAAGGTAGTCATGATTTAATCGAACACTTGCAAACCAACAGACATACATTTAAGAATGAATTCCTAAAGCAACTGGAGGTGTATGGTGAAGGAGTCATCGACGTATCGGGTGAGACGAGTCTTGCTGGTAACATCAAAGAGCTGAACAGAGTCATTAGCCAGCTCCAGGTTCAGGAAAATAAACTTGAGGATGCCAGTTTAGCACTGTCTGATACCTTAAAGGGCTTCCTGGAAAAGTCGAAAGCCCGTTTTAGTATTGATGAGGCCAGAACACTGTGGGATCGTGGTATTGCCCCGGCGGGTCTTAACCCGGACGAGCTGTCAAAGTATAACAAGTATATGTGGCAACTCCGCCAGGTTAATATGACAGCGAATATGCTACGGCGACATACCAATGGATTTATAAACCATAAGCATGATTTAACAGCCCTTGAGATTGTTCGCCAGGACGATGGGGAGCGGTTTAAGAAACGTGCCTACCAATTAAATGTGAAGTTTGCCTTATTGACCACTGCATTACAGGAAATGAAAGACTCAAGGGGCGCAGTGGGTACTTTGGCAGACTCTACAGCTCGGGCACTTTCAGCGTTTATGGAGTACCGGGGTATTCAACTGCGAAGTAATCAGATAAAAGCAGTACCTGAGTTGATGAGAAAACAGGCCCATGCTATTTCATCCGGGGAAGGTGATCATCTGTTTCTGATGGAAGGAACAGGCGGTGGCAAGAGCCTGGGGATTGAGTTTGAAGTTGATAATGCCTTAAGTGTTATTTCTCAACTTACAGACCCCGTAGATTGCAGATGCCGTACAGTATTCATCATCGCACCAGACAACAATGCCAAGCAATTGTATGAAGCGGTGGGTTTGAATGAACGACGCCGTGAAAGGCAGTTGCAGACCATGGATATTTTGAAAAATGGTTTTTTAAATGTCAGCCCCCCTTGGTGGAAGAGTTCTGAAAAGCTCAAACAGGTACGCAATAAATTATTGGGCATTGATAAAGATACGCCAGACCATGCTATTGGCAATGCAATCAGGCATCATCGTAGCGCCTGTGTACTGTCATTTTCTGAATTTCAGGTGATCATGCAAACAGTCAAGATGGCACTGGATATGCGCAAGAATGAATTGAGTCCTGAAGTAAAACTGCTATTAAATGAAATCAAGGATTATTTCAGAACAGGCGTTATATTTGGCGATGAGTCAGTCTCTGGTGTATTGCCCTACATGGAAGCAGACTTGAATGAAGTACAGGCAAACGTTGAAAGAGGCTTGGAAACGTTTGACGTAGCCCATGAATCTGACAGAGAGGCTTATAAAAGCAGCGAGGCATTAGTCAGAACATTTATGGGCACAATGGCGAATGCTTTCCTCTTTACGGGCTATTCAGCAACGAAAGCAACCCCTGCTATTGCTGCTTTGTTTGCCAATAAAGGCACCCATGCGGAAACGGCCAGAGCGCTCAATGAGAACCCATTGACAACAGCCAATCGTGCTATTGACCGAATTTCTGGTGCTAAAGTACTTCGTATTCAGGGCAACAGCCCGGCCGGTAATGTCAGAAAAAATGCAGCACTGAGTGTTATTCAGCACCTTGCTCCCCACGAAGGTGTCACTGTCCTTGATACAGGGGTATCGAAACACGACGCTGAAGCCGGCAATAACCCAAAATTCTATGAGCAGGTGAGTGAACAGTGGCGTGAATCTCTGAAAGACGCACGGCAGCAGGTCTATGAAGGGCGGTTAGATAAAGATGGAAAACCGGTGTCGTGCGATTTCAAAATGTGTCACATCAACAATGACGGTGAGATAGTACTTTTTGATCCCCACAACAAACTGTACAGCAAAAAGGGTGGGATGAAGCTTGACAGTGCAACCAATAAGCAGCTCCAAATGTCAGGTGCCCCGCATCTGGACAATGTACTGACAGGAGATCAGGGGGTGGGATCAGATATGCGCCAGGGTGAGCAAACAGCATTTCTTGTTCTTGGTGTATTCAGTGCCATTAAACATGGTCGAATGGATTTGGTTGAGCAGTGGTTAGGACGGGGAACACGGGCGAGCAATGAACCCTATTTGCGGCAAAAAATCTTCCTGGCTGTCACCGAGGAGGATATAGAAATTATTGAGTCAGCCCTTGCTAAAGAGCAAGACAAAAGTCAATTTGCCAAGCTTGAGACCGCTCTTGGTCTGTATAAAGACAGCAAACAACGGGTCGATGCAACAGAGCAGACACTGGATCGGCAATTGAATGAATTAGAGCTGCCTGAAGGGTTTAAAGCTATCTTGTCAGAAGCACGCCAGACAGCGCTCGTTTATGATGGTCATACAAAAGCCGAGAGTGCAGCAGATAAAGCCGTTAAAAACTGCCATGCACAGCTTAAAAAATACAGCTCGAATTTGTATAACCAGCATAAAGACAAATTGACAGGCCTACTGAATACAATGAAGGCGTATTGGTTGGCGGAAGACACCTATCAGCGTGTCACCAAAGAAGCGTTTTTACCGCGTGTACTGGCAAGCAGAGACATTAATCAATATACCAAAGACCATGAGCAGCATGCTTTTGAAGGGAAAGTTGAAAGCCTCGGTGATAAAGAGAGCGGCGAGGAAGAGTTCTGGGCAAGAACAAAAGGAAAGACAGTTATACGTGATTTTCAAGAACAGCTGAAAACACGTCTGGGAGATCAAATACATTCCATGCTGACGAAAAAAGAAAGGAGTGAAATAGAACGTGATCTCAAAATCTTCCAGTCCGCGCTTGAAAATAGGGAAGTCGCTGATGTGAAGATCAAAGAGGACGCAGAAGTCAGAGCTGAAAAGACTAATAACTGGGCTGAGAAAAATAGAATTCGTAGAATAGCGAATGAAAAGTATCAAAGAGAACGTGCCAGGAATGTACATGAAGGGCAAAAGTTGTCCGATGAGGTCATTAGACTGAAAAATCAGCTTGACCGCGATGATTATTGTCAATCACTCAATGACTGGCTGTCCAAAAGCGTAACGAAAGAATTCATTGATAAAATAGGCCAGATACAACGAAGAACAATAGAACCGATGGACAGCGTAGAAGGCATACGGGAGGAGTTTTCGCGTCCAGCCCCGTTTGCACAGGCGCTTAGCGATACTGTTAAACAGGCAAAGAAGGAGGCATTAAAACATATTAAAACTACCGACCCTCGAGCCATCAGTGTCTGTCTGAGCGCCAAGGAAGCTACTGCAAGAGAATTAAAGACCTACCTTGCCAGTGTCAAACATCATATGGACGCAATAGCGCTCGGGGCTAAGAATGCCAGGGATTATAAGCCAAATGCACAGTACACTGATAAGAAAGAAAAAATGAACAGGCTTATTGCACAAGCTAAGATTGCAAAAGAAAATATAGATCACCTATTAAACGATATTGACCGTATATCGAATGATTCATCAGAAAAAAGCATCAGTGACTTTGATGAAGTGCTTGGTAATGTGAAGAACGTGATACAAGAAGGATTATTTACTACATTAAAGCAAATTAACCTTGCTGATATGCAGGTTAATACGGCAGGTACTGACGGTGCGGGCGCAGACTTTTTTAAAGCTATCTACTTGATCAACTCAGGGAATCCCTCTCTTCCCCCAACGAAGACGTCAGCAAGACCTTCAGCATTAAACTGGCTCGGCAAGGGCGATAAAAACAAAAACTTCAGGCCCTATATCAATAAAAACGGAAAGGATGAAAACAAGAATGCTTTATTTTATATGGCCGCTGATGAATCAAGAGTGAAAGCTGATTTTGACCACCCTGGATCCTTCCCCGTCCACTTTCCTGAAGAGTTGGAAAAAAGCGTTAAAAAATTTATCGCTACAAAAACGCACAGCGATGAGGTGTTCATTGAGACTGAGAGCATGAGAAAGACAATAGAGGAAGTAAGCGGCGATATTGAGGAGGCTTTGCTAGAGGAACATAAAAAATACCTGGATGGAACTGTTCAGCCCAGGCTTATTCAGGAAAAAGATCTAATGGCGAGGCAGCATCAGCTCAGGCAGGAGCCTCCATCACCGCTTGAGGTATAGTTGTACCAATGGTCTAAATGCACAATCGCGCTGATAACCTGATTATCAGCCAGTCCTGCAAAGAAACGCCACGCAATAGCAGGCTTTATTCGTCATTTTTCCTGTTTTGATGTACTCATATCCGGCTGTATCGTTGTCGTAATTGCTGACGAACTACGTCGGCCACTGTATTGAGCACAAACGTCACTACAAAAAGCATCAGCGCTGATAAAAATAATATTCTGTAATGACTACTGCCCACGGCGGCTTCAGGTATTTCTATTGCGATATTTGCTGCCATTGCGCGCATTCCATCAAACATACTGGCGTCCATAATCGGCGTATTGCCAGCGGCTATCAGTACAATCATTGTTTCACCAATGGCTCTGCCAAACCCAATCATAACACCGGAAAAAATGCCTGGGCTGGCTGTCAGTAATACAACGCGTGTCAGTGTCTGCCAGGGGGTTGCCCCCAGCGCCAGGGAGCCATCACTCAGGTTTTTGGGTACACTGAAAATAGCATCATCAGCAATGGAGAAAATGGTGGGTATGACTGCAAACCCCATGGCGATGCCAACCACCAGTGCATTGCGTTGTTCATAGGGAATGCCGAGGGTGTGGGTTAGCCATTGTTTCAGATCACCCTCAAACAGCCAGTTTTCAATAACACCGCCACATTTAATAGCAACCAGGCTCACTACTAGCACTACGGGTATTAAGATCAGGACATGCCATCCGTCAGGTGTTCTGGCGTGTCGTTGTTTTAAAAAACTGTCCCACATAAAAGCAAATAAAATAATACCCAGCGGGACAAACAGCAGTAAGGAAAGGAAGCTAGCGAGGTGCTTTTCCATCAAGGGGGCCAGCCAGATACCGGCTAGAAAGCCCAGAATAACGGTGGGCAAGGCTTCCATTAATTCAATGGTAGGCTTGACTTTTCGCCGAAAGCCAGGGGGCATAAAGTAGGCCGTATATATTGCCGAGCCAATAGCCAGGGGGATAGCAAACAATAGGGTATACAGCGCAGCCTTAAAAGTGCCCAAGGCCAGGGGTGTTAAACTAAATTTGGGTTCAAAATCAGTATTTGCAGCAGACGACTGCCATACGTATTCAGGCTCAGGATACAGTTCATACCATACTTTTTGCCAAAGGGCAGGCAAAGCTGCTTCAGGGTATGGGTTAGTTAATTGATAGAGGGAGACTTCATTGTCTGTACCCAAGAGTATGGTACTGTCATCAGGGGAGAGAGCAAGTTGCTCTATAGGTTTCTCAGCCAGTTTTTGGTTGAGCAGGCTATGGGGTGACGTTGTGTAAAATACCCCCAGCGTCCCTTGGGAGTCCGCGGCAATAAACCCCTTACTGTTTTGTTCAGGCACAATGTGGGTAATGGGGTGAGTGCCCAGTACAAACTGCCTTACCTTTGTGAAAGTGCGATCTTGCTGTTTTCTGACTAGAAACCATTGTGACAGTGTGCCACTTTCATTGCCTGCAATAAGTGATACTCCGCCAAGTAGCAGGGCTATCTGAGTAATCTTCTTATTATTTTCACTGAGTCTTACGGTTGAGTGGCGTTTTGGTTGGTTGATGTCGGCAATATCAAAGAGCGTCAGCTGGTTATTGTTGCTGAGGCTGTAGAGCCATTGCTGATCAGTGCTAATCAGTAGTTTCCTTATGGAACCGGAAACTGAACTCAGAGGCAGGGTAACCTTCCCTTGAGAGAAGGTAACATTGCTGGTTTGGTTATTTTTTTTGTGGTTTATATGCAAGAGGTGGACACCCTCGGAAGTGGCAGATGCTAAAACGAGTTGTCGGGAATTAGCCCTAATAGCCAGTGTTTTCAGAGGTGCTCCTGAGGCAGGAAGAAAAGGTTTTTTTCCGTACGGGTATTGAATCGCTGGTATTGTAACTTGTCTGTTTTTTTGCCCTCGGTCACTGAATTGAATCTTGAAAACCAGAGCTCTACCGTCAGAAAGAGCGGCAGCAAACAACCCGTTCTCGGTGTTCTCGCGGGTGATGGAGGTGATGGTTATTGTGTTGGGCAGCGCTAACTGCAGTGACTGTGAGGCTGGATGTCTGGTAGGCATCGCATCAAAAGATACCTTACCATAGGCGTCTATGCGAAAAACCAGGTTGGTTTTTGTATTCACGCCAGAATAAAGAATAGGAGTCACCTGAAAGGGCGTAGAGTAATGCGCTTGTTGATGAACGCTTGCCCTTTGGAATAATGGCATAACTTCATGCAGCAAATAAAAGAAAATCAGTAACGTTGCTGCTATGACACTCAAGCCGCCAGCTGCAACCCCCCACTTTACTGTCAGGTCTTTAGCCCGGCGAAATAGCGGATACCATGCTGGCGTGCGCACAGGTGGCGGCTTTGACGTGCTTTTATGCAGAGGCTTTAAATACATGGCGTGTAATAGCTGTCTTCTCTGCCAGCGCTCTTTTTTGAAGTCACTGTTATGACCTGCATGACTGAGCGTGAAAGTAGGTGCTTGGGTGAAAAATGGAACGGGGTTGTCACTCTAGGCAAAAAATATGACAAAAGGGTTACATTTCAGAGATTTCTCACAACAGTCATGATAACTGAATAGCCGTGGTCTTTTTCAGGAACTGTTCTGAAATAATAACCTCTTTTTCAGGTTCCTAATGTCAATAGAACCTGACATGTCATCAGGCGCTGAGGGAGTGGGTATCGCTAAGGTCGCGTAAATGCTCTGCTGCCTTCTCGGGAGTCAGGCCCCTTTGGGTTTCAGCCAGCATCTCAAAGCCCGTTGTAAACTTACAGACCGATGTGTAGTTCAGCAGCGGTGGATAAAAGTGAGCATGGAGTTGCCAGTGTGAGTCAGTACTCCTTCCATAAGGTGCACCGTGCCAGCCCATTGAGTAAGGGAATGGGGCTTCAAACAGGTTGTCGTATTTGGTGGTTAGCTGTTTAAGAGTAATGGCCAGTGACTGGCGTTCTTTGCGTTTTAGTTCTGGTAACCTCAGAACAGGACGTTTGGGTAACAGCATTGTTTCAAATGGCCAGGCTGCCCAGTGAGGCACCACCGCTAGCCAGTGATCATTCTCGGTTACGATACGCTCACCGGATTGTAATTCCCGCCTGGCGTACTCAATTAACATAGTGGTGTTGTGTGTGGACTGCCATTGTTTTTGCTGACTGTCTTCTGTTTGTACTTCGCTGGGTAAAAAATCTGTGGCCCAGACCTGACCGTGGGGGTGTCGGGTTGAGCAGCCTCTGGCTGACGCTTTATTTTCGAACACTTGAACCCACTGGTAATCTTTTCCTAATAAAACGGTTTGCTCTATCCAGGTATCCACCACGCGTTGAATTTCAATGGGGGTGAGTGTAGACAAGGTTTTATGGTGCTCTGGCGAATAGCAAATCACGCGAGCCGTCCCTCGGGCAGGAGCGATCAGGAAAAGGTTATCTTTATCGCCGGGTACAGGCGTGTTATCGAGCAAGGCAGGAAAGTCATCAGGAAATACCTGTGTATCGGTATAGTCAGGATTTTTGTTGCCGTCCATGCGCGTATTGCCGGGACATAGGTGGCACGAATGGTCATAGGGGGTTCCAGGTTTGGCGTGGATCTTTTCTACCTTTCCTTGCCAGGGGGGCTTTGCGCATTGAGGTGATACCAGTACCCAGCGGCCAGTGAGGGGATTGTAGCGGCGGTGTGGGTGATCTTTTGGATTAACGTTTGAATAATGCATGCCGGACTCCTGAGGATCTGAGTAACGGAGGTTACGATAAACTGTTTAGACCAGGGGTTACTGCCAGACAAGAAAGTGACCGGAATAATGCTGTTCCATCAGGGAGGGGAGAAGATTACTCTTCACCCGCTAAAGGGTCTTCGTCTTCGTATAGGAGCCACTGATCCAACTTACTTCCCAGTTCATCAACACCGGTTTTCTTGAAGGCTGAAAACAGTTGAATAGTCAGTAGAGGAAAGTCCCGAAATTCATTATGATATTTATTCAATACCTGCCTGGCTGCCCCTTGCTTGAGTTTATCAGATTTGGTCAGCAGGACGTGCAATGGCAGTTGGGAGTCAATGCTCCATTGCAGCATCATCTGGTCGAACGCTTTCATGGGGTGGCGAATATCCATCAGCAGTACCAGTCCAACCAGTGATTCCCGGTGAGTCAGGTAGTGATTAAGGTGGCGTTGCCATTCGTTTTTCATGGCTTCAGGCACTTTGGCATAACCATAGCCAGGCAGGTCTACCAGATGAACGCCCTGTTCAATGGTAAAGTAGTTAATGAGCTGGGTACGCCCGGGTGTTTTACTGGTGCGTGCCAGCTTACTGGAGCCTGTTAATGCATTGAGAGCGCTGGATTTTCCGGCATTGGAGCGCCCGGCAAAAGCCACTTCCCGGCCATTGTCCGGTGGGCATTGGCTGAGTTTTGCCGCACTTTTAAGAAACTGTGCCTTTCGGTAATTCAAAGAAGATTTGGGGTCGGTCATTTACGGATCGCTTTGCATGAGGCTTCAAAAGTAGAGGACAATAGAATAGTAATAGCCCTCTAGTATATACTGTGGCTGGTTTAGGGGGTATGCGTAAATGAGCTACTTGCTGACTTGGGGTGGGTACTCACTCTAACAGCTACTGGACAGCAGTGGTTTAGTAAAGTGTTATGAAAAACAAGTGCCATATGTGGCATATGTCTTAGTTGGGGCAGTTAATGAGGCTAATGAATAAAGCGGTTCTGTGTCTGATTGTATCCCTGGGGGCTTCAGGCTTGGCTTTTGCCAAGGGGGATGCGGCCGCAGGTAAAGTAAAGGCAGCGACGTGCGCGGCATGTCATGGTTCGACGGGCATCAGTATTGCGCCGAATTTTCCAACTCTGGCAGGTCAGGGGGAGCGTTATCTGGTAAAACAGATTACGGATATTAAAAGTGGCGCTCGCGCTGTGCCTGAGATGATCCCTTTCGTGTCTGATTTAACTCAGCAGGATATTGATGACCTTGCTGCTTTTTATAGCAGTCAGACACCACCTGCCGGGGCAACAGACCCTAAGTATGTTGCTTTAGGTGAAGAGCTTTACCGTGCTGGCAATGCCAAAAAAGGTATTCCTGCCTGTGCTGCCTGTCATTCACCTACGGGTCAGGGGAACGCCCTGGCGGGCTTTCCGCGGCTTGCTGGTCAGCATGCCCAGTATACTGCCAAGCAGCTCAGGGATTTCCGCGAAGGTGATCGGGTTAACGATGGTGACACCAGGGTGATGCGCGCCATCGCTGAGAAGTTGAGCAATAAAGACGTTGAGGCTGTTGCCAATTACATACAGGGATTGGGTGAGCGTCCATAAAAGTGAAAGCCTTCAGGCTTCCACTTTTATGCCCGGTGATTTTTTATATATATTCGAATATGGGAGTGCTTCATGCTGAAAATGGTGCGGTGCCTGTGGTTGCTGTTGTTGTGTCCGCTAGTGGTCAACGCTGAGGCTGCAAAAACAGAAAATATAATCAAACCATCGGCAGTGGTTCACAATAGTGCTTCTTTTAAAGAGGGTACCCACTATCGTGTACTGGACAAGCCTGTCCCAACACAGGTAACAGATGGCAAGATCGAAGTGGCCGAGGTTTTCTGGTACGGGTGCCCTCACTGCTATACCCTGGAGAGCGTTGTTAGCGCCTGGAAACCCACTTTGCGAGAAGATACACAATTTATCCGGGTGCCTGCGTTTTTTGGCCCTAATATCTGGAAAACCCATGCGCAGCTGTACTATACCCTTAAAAATATGGGGGTGCTTGAAAAAGTGCATGGGGCCATTTTCGATGAAGTGCAAAATAAGCGTAATTACCTGGAAAACCCAAAAGAGATGGCGAGATTTTTAAGCAAACGCTTTGGAATTAACAAAGCAACGTTTGAAAAGAATTACAACGCCATTGGTGTCACACACCAACTATTAAGAGCCTCCTCGGCCATCCGTGGTTATGGTCTCGCAGGTGTGCCGGCTATTGTTATTGATGGCAAATACGTTGTTGAGCCGGCCATGGCCGGGTCTCTCGAAAATATGACCAAGGTCAGTGATTTCCTGATCAGCAAAGTGCGGGCAGAAAAAGCCAAAGCCGCAGTACCTAAAGTGAAAAGCTGACACGATAGGGACGGATCTTCCGGCTTTCCTATTGCTTCCTGGGGGCCAGTCATGTCGATACAAACATTAAAAGGAGTTATCTCCCGGCGCATCCATCAGAAGGTTGCCCAACAGGTAAGTTGCTGTGAGGTAAGTTGTTGTGAATTACGCTTTCAGGAAAGAACATGCCTGGCCAGGCCCTTGCGGCTTCTCAGTTATAATATTCAGGTAGGCATTAACACTGAGCAGTATCGCCACTACGTTACACGAGGGTGGCAGCATGTACTTCCACACTCAGAGCGTATGGGCAACCTTGATAGAGTCGCGACTTTGCTGCCTGATTTTGATTTGGTAGCACTTCAGGAAGTGGATGGAGGAAGCTTGCGAAGTGGCTTTGTTAACCAAACGGAGTACCTGGCCTTAAAAGGGCGCTTTCCTTTCTGGTATCAGCAGCTTAATCGAAACTTTGGAAAAATTGCGCAACACAGTAATGGCTTTCTATCAAGAGTAAAGCCATTGATATTAGAAGACCATAAACTACCCGGGCTAATTCCAGGGCGTGGCGCGTTGATGGCAGAGTTTGGTTTGCCAGAGAAGCCTGTTCTTATAGTGATGATGCATCTTGCGCTGAGTAAACGTACACGGAATATTCAACTGTCCTATATCAGAGAAAGGATTCAAGGATATGAGCATGTTGTCTTGATGGGTGATATGAACACCCACGCGAACCAGCTGTTAAATGACTCCCCCCTGAAGCACACATCCCTTTTGCCATCGAGCAGCCAGGGACACACATTTCCCAGTTGGCGGCCTAAACTCTCCCTTGACCATATTCTGGTAAGCCCATCACTTACCGTGAAAGCAGTGAGTGTGCTCAAAGTACCGATTTCTGATCACTTGCCGGTTGCCGTTGAGGTTGCGTTGCCTTAGCCAGGAGCCTGTCGGACTTATGCTCGAAAGCATAAGTCCGACAGGCTCCTAGAAATATCAGTATTTTTCGTTATGCTCTGCTTGGTTTTCTATCATTCAAAACAGTAACAGGCACATGAAACAACTACAGCTCGGTGTTTTTGGCTCCGCATTTGACCCGCCCACCCGAGGCCATCTGGATGTGATCAGGCAGTCAGCTTCTCATTTCGACAGCATTCTTCTTGTGCCGAGCGCGTCCCATGCCTTCGCTAAAAAAATGCAATCCTTTGAGCATCGGATTGCTATGTTACAAGCCTTTATGGAGGCATTGGGCAATGTTGGTTGTCATCTTGAGCTTTGCTTTATTGAGGCTGAACTCCTGAAGAAAGCCCCGGATCAGCCGGTCTACACATTTGATGTGTTGTCAGCCCTTGAAGCTCAGTATTGTGAAGACATAGCGATCAGTTTTATCAGGGGGCCTGATAACGCTGATCCTCAGGTGTGGCATAGTTTTTATAAAGCCAGGGCGATTGAGCGGCGCTGGGGGATTTTTACCGCACAGCAGCAAGTAAGTGCAAGAAGTAGCCAGGTGAGGGCACTTATGGCCGGTCAGGGGCCGGGGGAGGTCACTCACAAGCTGTTAGCCCCCTTGCTATTGCCAACCGTCAGTGACTATATCTTACGAAACGGTTTATACCTTGAGGAATCACAATGAAACTGTCGGATCTGGGTTATCAGGATGTTGAGCAGCTCAACGAACAACAGCTGCTTGACGGCTTTCTGGACGTTCGCAAGTATACGCTGCGCCATAAACGGTTTGATGGTGGCGTGAGTGAACCGCTCGAAAGAGAAGCGTTTTTCAGATCGCCATCGGTGGGTGTGATTCTCTATGATACCGCTGTGAACAAGGTCGTTTTGGTGGAGCAGTTCCGAATGGGGCCTTACCTGTCAAAGGATGACCCCTGGCTACTGGAAATCGTAGCGGGTATGACGGAGCCAGGTGAAAACGCAGAGGAAGTGGCACACCGTGAAATCAAAGAAGAAACCGGGCTGACAGTCAGGCAGCTGATTCCTATCTTTGATGTCTACTTGAGTCCTGGCTGTTCCAATGAAAAAATGACACTGTATTGCGGGCTGGTGGATGCGGGTGATGCAGGGGGGATTTATGGGCTTGAGAATGAGGGCGAAGACATCAAGGTGCATACCCTAGAGCTAGAACAGGCATACCAGATGCTTGAAGACGGGCGTATCGCTAACTCACCCGCTGTGATAGCTATTCAGTGGTTAACGTTACACCAGAGGGAGCTGACTGACCATGTATAGAATGGTATTGCCACACTTGTTATTAATAGCAGGCTTACTGCTTTCAGGTTGCCAGTTTGGTTTATCCGGGTTATATAAAGACGGGTTTCCAGGGACGGCCACCTGGACAGTGTTGCCTGTATTGAATTTCTCACAAAAAGAAGGCGTTAACGTCGATGTTGAGCGGATGATCACTGTCCTGCTCCCTTCTGTTGGCGTAGAAAATCCTCAGCTTTTTCATGGCGCCTCAACGCAGACGCACAGCAGAGTGGCTGATGCCGCCCGGTTGAGAAGTGGTGAGGATTGGGCACATGTTCAGGGTGCTGGCTTAGCTATTGGTGGAGAAGTGCAGCAGTGGCAAGTGAACAGCAGCGGTCATGGCGAAGTAGCGCTGAGCCTGCATGTCAACGACGGCTTGTCAGGCAAAACCTTGTGGAGTATCAGTGGCTCCAGCACAGGGCTGCCAGGGGAGAATAACCATGAGATTGCCCGGCGACTGATATTGGATCTATTGCAGTCTTTGCCCGTCCAGAAGCGGCAGTGATGCCTTTTCCGGGGTAATTAGCATAAATAAAGTGGTCCCCAACAATCAAACAACCGCAGTGGTTAGTCAAGCTCTGATTGATGGTTCGTCACGCTCGCTACCTGCTCAAAATAGACCTGATCGGGTGTATTATTACTCAACCACGGAGGTATTATCAGAGGGGGCACCTTCTCCCCATGCTGCCATTAGATCGCCGAAATCCAGTGGGTTTTTAGGCAATACAAAAGAATTCTCCCCTGAGCTTGGTGTAACCGCTACCACTTCTACTGGGAACGCTTGAACGTTGTTTGTGCTTGTGCTTGGCCCGGTGGGTGTAATTGCCGCTACCGCTTCCTCTGCCGCGGCCGCCAGAGCGGCTATTGTCGTTTCAATTAAAACGACGCTTTCACCCGTATCATCACTTATCTGCGTTGCCCTGGTGACTGTACCCGTCTCTGTCGATCTTGATTCATGGGTGACAGAGCTGATCCTTTTACCATCACGGGTTTGCTGCGTAGTAATGGATACTTCGGGGGGCGGCTGTGCATTAAAGGATGCTCCGGGGGATTGCCGTGTACTAAGGGATAATTGAAGCTCCCTGCTGCAGTCAGGGTGCTCCTTTTGTAAGTGTTTCAGGTAGGTTCTTTTAAGCCTGAACGGATGTGTTTGACAGAAAGGGCAATCAAAACGTGAGAAAGTACCACACTTGTGTGACCTCAAACCGCTCTTTTGTCTGAATTTTATACCACAACCAGAGCATACATAGGGCTTTTCCCCAGTATGAATTCTCTCGTGTGTCTGGAGGGTGGTCAATCTGTTAAAGTTTTCCTGACAGTAATTGCATTTAAAGGGTTTTTCTCCAGTATGGGTTTTGAGGTGCTGAGCAAGACCGGTCTGTTGGTTAAATTTCTTTGGACAGAAAGTGCATTTATAGGGCTTTTCTCCGGTATGGATTCTCTTGTGTACCGTTAAGTTGCTCGACGTGGTAAAACCTTTTCCACAGTGATTACAGATATAATCTTTTGGCTTTAGCATACAGGCTCCCAGGCTCGCTGCCTGCTCAAAATAGACCTGACTGGTGTATTATCATTCAGCCACTGATGTATTATCAGGGGGGTCACCCCATGCTGCCATTAGATCGCCGAAATCCAGCGGATTTTGAGGCGATACACCAGAACCCTCCCCTGAGCTTTGGGAAAGCGCTACCACTTCTACTGGGAACACTGGGAACGCTTGAACGTTGTTTGTGCTTGTGCTTGGCCCGGTGGGTGTAATTGCCGCTACCGCTTCCTCTGCCGCGGCCGCCAGAGCGGCTATTGTCGTTTCAATTAAAACGACGCTTTCACCCGTATCATCACTTATCTGCGTCGCCCTGGTGACTGTACCCGTCTCTGTCGATCTTGATTCATGGGTGACAGAGCTGATCCTTTTACCATCACGGGTTTGCTGCGTAGCAATGGATACTTCGGGGGGCGGCTGCGCATTAAAGGATGCTCCAGTGGGTTGCTGTGTACTAATGGATAATTGAAGCTCCCTGCTGCAGTCAGGGTGCTCCTTTTCTAAATGTTTCAGGAGGGTTCTTTTAAGCTTGAACGGATGTGTTTGACAGAAAGGGCAATCAAAACGCGCGAAAGTACCACACTTGTGGTTTTTCAAGGTACCCCGTTGTGAGAAGGATTCACCGCAAGTAGCGCATTTATAGGGTCTTTCCTTAGTGTGGGTTCTCTCGTGTCTCTTGAGGTGGCCTGACTCGGTAAAGGCTTTCCCACAGGAATTGCATTTATAGGGCTTTTCTCCGGTATGGGTTCGCACGTGTGTAGTGAGAGCATCCTGTCGGGAAAATCGCCTATCACAGATATCGCATTTATAGGGCTTTTCTCCGGTATGGGTTAGCTGGTGCCGTTTTAATGTGCCAGCATCCGAAAACGTCTTCTCACACACCTTACAGATAATTTTTTTTGGCTTTAGCATACAGCCTCCCTGTTTCGCTGGGAATAAGCAGATTTTTTGAAAGTGCAGTTTATCAAGACTACGGACAGTTTTCCCAGGCTGCTTCTAAGAAGCTGTGAAGTGGTCCCCAACGATCAAACAACCGCAGTGGTTAGTCAAGCTCTGATTGATGGTTCGCCAGGAGCCTGCCGGACTTATGCTTTCTCGCGCTTTCTGGATTTCAGGCCGAAATTGTCTTAAGTCCGACAGGCTCCCAGGCTCGCTGCCTGCTCAAAATAGACCTGATCGGGTGTATTATCACTCAACCACGGAGGTATTATCAGAGGGGTCACCTTCTCCCCACGCTGCCATTAGATCGCCGAAATCCAGTGGGTTTTTAGGCAATACAAAAGAATTCTCCCCTGAGCTTGGTGTAACCGCTACCACTTCTACTGGGAACGCTTGAACGTTGTTTGTGCTTGTGCTTGGCCCGGTGGGTGTAATTGCCGCTACCGCTTCCTCTGCCGCGGCCGCCAGAGCGGCTATTGTCGTTTCAATTAAAACGACGCTTTCACCCGTATCATCACTTATCTGCGTTGCCCTGGTGACTGTACCCGTCTCTGTCGATCTTGATTCATGGGTGACAGAGCTGATCCTTTTACCATCACGGGTTTGCTGTGTAGTAATGGATACTTCGGGGGGCGGCTGTACATTAATGGATGCTCCGGGGGATTGCTGTGTACTAATGGATAATTGAAGTTCCTGGCTGCAGTCAGGGTGCTCCTCTTGTAAGTGTTTCAGGAGTTTTTTTTGAAGCCTGAACCACTTTGGACAGAAAGGGCAATCAAAGCTCGCACCACACTTGTGTACTGTCAAACCGCTCTTATGCCTGAATTTTTTACCACAAACAGAGCATACATAGGGCTTTTCCCCAGTATGAGTTCTCTCGTGTACCTGGAGGATGGACAATCTGTTAAAGCTTTTCTGACACTGATTGCATTTAAAGGGCCTGTTTCCGGCATGGATTTTGAGGTGCTGAGTGAGACCGGACTTTTGGGTAAATTTCTTTGAACAAAAACTGCATCCATAGGGCTTTTCTCCGGTATGGACTCTCTCGTGTATCTTTAAGTCGCTCGGCTTGGAAAAACCTTTTTCACAGTAACTACAGATATAATTTTTTGGCTTTAGCATACAGGCTCCCAGGGATAAGCAGATTTTTTGAAAATGCGGTTTATCAAGACTACGGACAGTTTTCCCAAGCTGATTCCAAGAAGCTGTTCACAATCTTTTATGAGCGGCAACCGTCGACAAAAGTCGCCTTTTTTCCGATTTTCTTCGTTACATAGTGAAATGATCCCCAACAATCAAACAACCGCAGTGGTTAGTTAAGCTCTAATCAATGGTTCGTCAGGCTCGCTGCCTGCTCAAAATAGACCTGATCGGGTGTATTATCACTCAACCACGGAGGTATTATCAGGGGGGGCAAGATCATCTTCTCCCCATGCTGCCATTAGATCGCCGAAATCCAGCGGGTTTTGAGGGAATACACCAGAATCCTCCCCTGAGCTTTGGGAAAGCGCTACTACGCCTACTGGGAACGCTTGAACGTTGCTTGTGCTTGTGCTTGGCCCGGTGGGTGTAATTGCCGCTACCGCTTCCTCTGCCGCTGCCGCCAGAGCGGCTATTGTCGTTTCAATTAAAACGACGCTTTCACCCGTATCATCACTTATCTGCGTTGCCCTGGTGACTGTACCCGTCTCTGTCGATCTTGATTCATGGGTGACAGAGCTGATCCTTTTACCATTAGGGGTTTGCTGCATAGCAATGGATACTTCGGGGGGAGGCGGTGCATTAAAGGATGCTCCGGGGGGTTCCTGTGTACTAAGGGATAATTGAAGCTCCTTGCTGCAGTCAGGGTGATCCTCTTGTAAATGTTTCAACAAGGTTCTTTTAAGCTTGAACCACTTTGGTGGACAGAAAGGGCAATCAAAACGCGTCTTAACACCACACTTGTGTTTTTTTAAAGAAATCATTAGGTTGAAGCGTTCATCACAAACAGTGCAGACATAGGGCTTTTCCCCAGTGTGGGTTCTCTTGTGTCTATAAAAGACGCCCGATTGGGCAAACTCTCTCCCACAGTGATCGCATTTATAGGGTTTTTCTCCGGTATGAGTTCGGAGGTGTACAGTGAGATGACCCTCTTGGGTAAATTGCCTATGACAGAGATGGCATTTATAAGGCTTTTTTCCGGTATGGATTCGCTCGTGCCGTTCTAATTTGGCAGTCGTGGTAAAAGCCTTATCACACTCTTTACAGGTATATTTTTTTGGCCTTGGCATACAGCCTCCCTGTTCCACTGGGGATAAGCAGGTTTTTTGAAAGTGCAGTTTATCAAGACTACAGGCAGTTTTCCCAGGCTCGCTCTAAGGGAAAACATCAACAAAGGATGTGAATCACTAAACCCGCATGATGCGTGCGGTTAGAGTGCCTTCCATAGAGTGTGGTTCCTGTACACTCCCTGTACAGGATGACGGCGCGGGGTGTATTTCAGCGTTTCGCGACAGTCTCTTTAGTTGGGGGAGCAGTCACAACAGCTTTTTCAGTGCTTGTGGATAATTCTGAGCCCGGATTTACCCACCTTTAAATAGCAGCTGTTACTTTTTGCAGCCAGGCCAGGTCATCGCCACTGAGTAGGGGTGATAATGCCTCCCGCACGTCCTGATGATAGCTATTTAGCCATTGAAGCTCTTGTTCAGATAACAAAGAGCGCTCAAGGGGACGGGTATCAATGGGGGCTAAAGTAAGATGCTCGAGCTTGTAGAACTCACCAAACTCTGTGGTGATATCTTCAGACACCCGCATAATGTTTTCGATACGCACACCGTGTTTGTTATCACGGTACATTCCTGGCTCATTGGTCACCAGCATACCCGGCTCAAGGGGGGTATCAACCCATTTGGCACCGATGCTGTGTGGCCCTTCGTGCACATTCAGGAAGTAGCCTACGCCATGGCCTGTGCCGTGGTTATAGTCCATGCCCAGTGCCCACATGGGCTGGCGCGCCATCATATCAAGCTGGATGCCGTATGTGCCTTTTTTGAAGCGTGTAGTGGCCAGGTTGATATGGCTTTTCAGCACCAGTGTATAATCGCGTTTTTCTTCGTCGGTCAGCTCGCCACAGGAGAAAGTGCGAGTAATATCCGTGGTTCCATCAGGGTATTGTCCGCCGGAATCCACCAGCAGCAGCCCTTTAGGTTTTATGGTTAAACAGGTCTTTTCTTCTGCCCGGTAGTGGCAGATGGCACCATTGGCCGCGTAGCCGGCAATGGTGGGGAAGCTCGGGCCTTTGTACAAAGGATCTTCAGAGCGAATGGCCTGAAGTTTGTTATCAAGCTCCACTTCATTGACACGGCCCGTTGGCGTGATCTCGTCCAGCCAGCGAGAGAGGCGGACGATAGCCGCGCCATCCCGACGGTGGCATTCGCGCATAAAATCAATCTCTTTGGTGTTTTTAATGGCTTTATGCAGGGTTGATGGTGAGGCCGCCTCAACGATGTTCACGGACGCGGGTACGGCATTTTTCAGCCAGCAGCTGGTGGTTGCGGGAGGTAGCTGAAGCTGGCTGTCCGCAGGCAGATTAGCGAGGTCCTCAGCGATAGCATCATAGGCGCGCAGCTCAACCCCAGAGGCGGTCAGCGCGGCCAGGGCATCAGCCTCAATTCGGCTGTCATTCACATACAGAGAAACCTTTTCACGGGAAAACAGGGCATAGGCCAAAAAGACCGGGTTGCACGCTACATCACTGCCACGCAGATTAAATAGCCAGGCAATATCATCCAGTGTGCTGATTAACAGGTGATCAACCTTTTTTTGAGCCATTGCCTCGCGCACAGCGGCGAACTTATCATCACGGGTTTTTCCCACATAGCGCTCAGCATGCGAAAAGACAGGCTCGGCTGGCATTGCGGGACGGTCTGTCCAAGCCTGCGCTAATAAATCTTTGTCACAGGTTATCTGAAAAGAAGCGCCTTCAATACTTTTTTCCAGACGGCGGGCGGCAGCAACGCTCATTGTTTGGCCATCAAAACCGATAGTACTCTCCGCATCCAGTTGTTCAACCAGCCATTCACCCATAGTGGGTACGCCGGGGTTGCCCTCACGCATGAGTTCAATGCCTGTTCCTTCCAGTTGTTGCTTGCCCTGGATAAAATAGCGTCCATCGGTCCACAATCCTGCCTGATCCTTCAGGACTATCAGCGTACCAGCACTGCCGGTAAAGCCTGATGCCCAGGCGCGGCCTGTCCAGTGGTCTGCCACGTATTCACTCTGATGAGGGTCAGAACTCGGGATAACCCAGGCATCTATTTGTTGCCTGGCCATTTCCGTGCGCAGAGCTACCAAACGTTCCATTATTGTATTCATTCGAGGCTCCAGATATTTTATGAGATTAAACGTTGGGCTGACTCTCTCAGGCAAGACGGGTTCCTGTCAAGGTTGTTTGAGTGATGATCAGTAGCAGCGCCCATTGAAGCTTGTTTGCATGAAGGCGGTAAAGTAAACTGTAAGGTCGGCGAACTTACTTATAACTTCCGGCGATGGAGTATATATGGCTCGAGTAACTGTTGAAGATTGTCTGGATCATGTGGACAACCGTTTTGAATTGGTAATGGTTGCCTCCAAGCGTGCCCGCCAGCTAACCATTGGTGGCAAAGACCCAAAACTGGCCTGGGAAAATGACAAGCCCACGGTCATGGCATTGCGCGAAATTGCTGAAGGGTTGGTAACGGCCAGAAATGTTGATGAAAGCAACCTCAATGACGATGAGGCGTCTTTGTTTTTATCCGGTGTTGAAGGATAATTTTCCATCCAAAAGTGAGTGATACCTATAGTCTAATAAGGCTGAGGCCAGTTGTAATCTGCACGGGAGGAGCGGGGTTTGCTGACCATCGATGAGTTTGCCAACTGCCTGAAGTCCTATCTGAGTACTGAGCAGGTTAACCTTGTTCGCCGGGCATACTATTTTGCGGAGCAGGCCCATGATGGTCAAACCCGTCGTAGTGGTGAGCCGTATGTCACCCACCCACTGGAGGTCGCCTCTATTCTGGCTGACATGCATATGGATCATGCCAGCCTGATGGCTGCCATGCTTCACGATGTTATTGAAGATACAGGGATTGAAAAAAAAGCGATTCAGGCTCAGTTTGGCGAGGTGGTCGCTAACCTGGTCGATGGCGTCAGCAAGCTGACCCACATCCAGTTTGAAAACAAAACGCTGGCACAAGCAGAAAATTTCCAGAAAATGGCGCTGGCCATGGCACGCGATATTCGTGTGATTCTGGTTAAGCTGGCTGATCGGCTGCATAACATGCGGACTCTCGGTGTTTTGCGCGCTGATAAACGCTCTCGTATCGCAAAAGAAACGCTCGACATTTACGTGCCCATTGCCAACCGGCTGGGTATGCACACGTTGCGTATTGAGCTTGAGGATCTTGGCTTCTCTGCCATGTACCCCATGCGCTCCCGACTGATTCACCGGGCTGTTCAACGGGCACGGGGTAATCAGAAAAACCTTCTCTGCCAGTTACAAAAAGCGATAGCGGCCCGTCTTGAGGACGAGGGGCTCAATGGCCGTGTTGTTGGTCGGGAAAAACACCTGTACAGCATTTACCAGAAAATGCGTAATCAGCGTAAGTCGTTTTCTGAAATCATGGACATGTTTGCCTTTCGCATTATCGTCGATAGTATTGATGGCTGTTATCGGGCGCTGGGTATCAGCCATAACCTGTATAAACCGATTCCCGGGCGTTTTAAAGACTACATTGCGATTCCCAAAGCGAATGGCTATCAGTCACTGCACACCACGCTATTTGGCTTGCACGGTGTTCCCATTGAAATTCAGATTCGCACCCAGGAAATGGAAGATATGGCCAACAATGGCATTGCCGCTCACTGGTTGTATAAAAATGATGATGAAGCCCTGTCCGGCAGCCATGCCCGTACTCGCCAATGGCTAAAAGGTGTGCTGGAGATGCAGCGAAATGCGGGAAGCTCCCTGGAATTTATCGAAAATGTGAAAATTGATTTATTCCCGGATGAGATTTACGTCTTCTCGCCCAAGGGCCATATCTTTCAGCTACCGAAAGGGGCGACAGCCGTTGATTTTGCCTACGCTATTCATACGGATGTGGGTAATGCTTGCGTCGCCTGTCGTATTGATAAACGACTGGCCTCACTCAGCCAGCCCCTTCAAAGTGGGCAAACCATTGAAATTGTCACAGCAGCAGGGGCAAGGCCCAATGTTTCCTGGCTGAATTTTGTCATAACCGGTAAAGCTCGCTCTAATATTCGTCTGTTGCTGAAAAATCAGCAACACAGTGAATCCATTGCCCTGGGACAGCGACTTTTGAATAACGCCCTGATGAGTTTTAATGCCTCTTTGGGCAGTATCGCTCAGCAAACCATTGAGCAACGCATTGCCCAGCTGGAGGTTGAGAGCATGGAGGCGCTACTGGAAGAAATAGGGTTGGGCAAGCGAATGGCTTATGTCACAGCAAGGCTCTTTGCTGACCCCTATACGGGTGCTGAACAGAAAAGCCGGCTTGAAAGCCCTCAGCCTGAAGCGCCCTTGTCGATTCAGGGAACTGAAGGCATGGTTATCAGTTTTGCCCGTTGTTGTTATCCGATACCGGGCGACCCTGTTGTGGGGCGCGTAAGTTCTGGCCGGGGTATCGTGATTCATACTGACAGTTGTAACAACATAGCTGATATTCGCTATAACCCCGAGAAAATTCTGGAGGTGGTTTGGGATAAGGATGTCAGGGGAGAGTTTACTGTTGGGTTACAGGTAGAGCTTGAGCCGCAGCGTGGTATGATTGCCCTTATAGCGACCAGTGTTACCGATATGGAAGGGAATATCGAAAGCATTAACCTGGAAGCAAAAGATGCTTCCTGCTCTCAGGTTCAGCTGCTTGTCAGTGTCCGTGACCGCTTGCATCTGGCAACAGTGATCAAGCGATTAAGGCGGATTAAAGGCATACACTCTATTACACGGTTAAGAGAGGCCTGAATCGTTGGGTTAAAAAATTAACTTAACGTTTTTTTTGAAGCTCGCCCTACTGACTTTTAACACTGCTTCTAAGTCCGACAGGCTCATCGTCGACGTTATGGCGTAGCCGCTATCTGGAACTCAGGCCACAGGTAGTGAAAATGCCACCAATTAATCGGGTTGCGTTATCTCATTGTCAGCGATTGTTGACGTATAGCCGCTCCCGCTCTAGTATCAGAGCCTTTCTCTAATAAATAAGTGGTAGTCCATATGAGCAACCGGCAGATTATTCACACGGAAAAAGCTCCCTTAGCCATTGGCACTTATTCACAAGCCGTAAAAGCTGGCACCACTGTGTATATTTCCGGCCAGATCCCCCTTGTTCCCGAAACCATGGCGCTTGAAGCCGGTGACTTTAAAGCGCAAACTCGCCGTTGCTTTGAAAACCTGAAGGCTGTCGCGGAAGCCGCAAGTGGTACCCTGTCAGATGCGGCGAAAGTGACTATTTACCTGACCGACCTGAGCAACTTTGCGGCCGTTAATGAGGTGATGGCTGAATATTTCACCGAACCCTATCCGGCACGTGCTGCTGTTGGTGTGAAGGCGTTGCCAAAAGGTGTCCCTGTAGAGGTGGATGCCATACTTGAACTTAAGTAATTAATACTCAATTCTTTTAACTACGCTACGGTTGTGCCGCCCGGTTCGATATTTGTCAGCGCTTACCGTGGTTATACCAGCGGCCTTTTCTAACTCCCGTAATGAA
Source organism: Candidatus Sororendozoicomonas aggregata (assembly GCF_031528575.1). Classification (NCBI taxonomy): domain Bacteria; kingdom Pseudomonadati; phylum Pseudomonadota; class Gammaproteobacteria; order Oceanospirillales; family Endozoicomonadaceae; genus Candidatus Sororendozoicomonas; species Candidatus Sororendozoicomonas aggregata. The sequence continues at coordinate 32,665 of NZ_JAVLSP010000007.1, read as the reverse complement.
AAGGCAGTACCAACGGAACCGGGAGACTCGTTTTAAAAAGCATGTGTCATGAATCATGACGATTTTGTCATGCTGCAAGTCTATGCGGTATTTTCTATCCTGAAATGTGCCTGAACAAGTGTTGACACCCTCCCCGACGTGAAGAGGGTGTCGCGAAACGCTTAATTTTCTCCATCGTCATCCCGTACAACTCACCTTGGTATTGCTTTACACTGGAGTCTGGTATGAAAAAATACATTCTTTATTTGAGCCTTCCTGCCCTGATGCTGTGGGCAGCCTCGAACGTCTATGCGGCAAGTACTTGTCAGGGAGATGTTAATGCAATGCGCAAAGCCATTGACAGCAGTAGGTACCATTGGCTGACTACGGAAAATGGTATTTTGATTAGTAAGGTTCTTGGCACTGTCATCAGCCGTGACCCTGAGGTGTGTGGCTCATTGGGAGTGGGGAGAGGTTTTTCTGAAAAAAATCTTCATCAGTATGACTTATCTTGGAAGAGAGGTAACTGGGAGGATACACTTGTCGCCTCAAGTAATAGTGGGCTGTTTTCTGACAATACAGACAAGTAGACCCAATGTTGGCTGGGCAGTGGGTCGTACTCCTGTCCGGTTTAAACGGCTATATCGACAATGAGCGACTGCCTTTTCAACCCACTGATAACATCAATCTTTCGACTCCCACACGGTTCGATAAAGTCGGTTTGAGAAAAGGAAGGCTTTCACTTATTTAAGGGTTTTGATTAACCGTGTGTTCGTAATGATTTTCATCCTTTAATCATGGCTGACAGAGCCAGAACGCACAGGCCCATTTCATACTGGAAACAAGGGCTTCTTTCAGGCTCATTTCATAGTGGACAAGGCGTTGCCTTATTAAATAACAGCGTCTATGTTTACCCTGTACACCTTCACTTTTTATTGCTTTATATCGGAGTTTAATATGAAAAAATACATCCTCTATTTCAGCCTTCCTGCCCTGATACTGTGGGCAACCTCGAACGTCTACGCAAGTACGTGTCAGGAGGATTTTAATGCAATGTCTAATGTCATTAAGAGCAAACATACCCTGTCTACAAAAAATGGAATTGAGATTAGTCAGCTTTTTGGCCCTGTCGACACCATGGGCGCTGAGGCGTGTGGCGCAGCGGGAAATAGTTCAAGTTCGTTTCATCGTTATTCTTATAAATTGTCTTGGGTGATGGGTAACTGGAGGGATACACTTATGGCCGCTGGGCCACTGGGCCACTGAGTGGTAGCAGGGCTGTTTTCTGATAATACCGACAAGTCAATTCAATAAATAGCAATGCCTTTGTTTATTCTATACGCTTCCACTTGGCATTGCTTTATATCCGAGTTTGGTATGAAAAAAAACATCCTCTATTTCAGCCTTCCTGCGCTGATAATGTGGGCAGCTTCGAATGTCTGCGCAAGTTCGTGTAAGGAAGATTTCCATAAAATGAGTATTGTCATTATGAGAGATAATACCCTGTCTTCAAAAAATGGAATTAGGATTAATCGGCTTTTTGGCCCTGTCACCAGCCGTAGCGCTGAGTCGTGTGGCGCGGGGGGAGAAAGCCCATGGGCTCATCATTGTGTTAATTTTTATCGTTTGTCTTGGAAGAGAGGTAACTGGAAGTCTACGCTTATCGCCGTTAAGGGGTAGCAGCCAACGTCTGTGTTTATTCTATACGCTTCCACCTGGTATTGCTTTATATCGGAGTTTGGTATGAAAAAATACACCCTCTATTTCAGCCTTCCCGCCCTGATACTGTGGGCAACCTCGAACGTCTATGCAAATTCATGTCAGCAAGATTTTAATAGAATAGACAGGGTCACTAGTCACTGGGGTTACATGGAGACGAATAATCATGTTGTTCTCAGTGAGGTGTCTGGCCCTGTCACCTACAGTGGCGGGAAGTGTCGTGCATGGGGAAAGGAGCCAAGTATTTTTCAGACTCGTTTTGCATTGTCCTGGGAGAGAGGTAACTGGAGGGCTACACTTATCGCTAATTACGGGTAGCGGGGCTGTTTTCTGACAGTACGGACAAGTCAATTCAATAAAGCAACGTCTACGTTTATCCCGCATACCTCCAACTTTCATTGCTCTACACTGGAGTTTGGTATGAAAAAATATATCCTCTATTTCAGCCTTCCTGCGCTGATAATGTGGGCAGCTTCGAATGGCTATGCAAGTTCTTGCAAGGAAGATTTTAATGCAATGAGAGAAGTCATTTACACAGATGGTTACGTGACTACAAAATATGGTTTTAAGATTGGTGATGTTTATGGCCCTGTCACCAGCGTTGGCGATGAGTCGTGTGGCGCAGGGGGGTTCCCTATAAATCTTATGCATTATTGTTATTATAAATTGTCTTGGAAGAGAGGTAAGTGGAGGGCTACACTTATTGCCACTTTGCCACCCCCTCCACTGAGTGGTAACAGGGCAGTTTTCTGACAATACAGGCAAGTCATTCAATGTTGACTGGGCAGTGGGTCATACACCTGTCCGGTTTAAACGGCTATATCGACAATGAGCGACTGCCTTTTCAACCCACTGATACCATGAATCTTTCGGCTCCCACACATTCGATAAAGCCGGCTTGAGAAAAGAAGGTTCTCGCTTGTTTGGGGGTTTTTATTAACCGTGTGTTCGTGATGATTTTCATCCTTTAATCATGGGTGATAGAACCGAATGCACAGGTTCTTTCATACTGGAAACAAGGGCTTCTGTATTAGAGACGACTTTGCCTTCTTAAATAGTAGCGCCTATATTTAGTCTGCATAGTTCCACTTTTTATCTCATTTCATCTCTTTTCATCTCTTTTCATTGGAGTCTGGTATGAAAAAAATATCCTCTGTTTTAGCCTTGCTGCCCTGATACTGTGGGCAGCCTCGAATGTCTATGCAGCAAGTACGTGTCAGCGAGATTTTAATGAAATGCGTAATTCCATTAAGGGCGATCGTATCCTGTTTTCAATAAATGGAATTGCGATTATTCAGCTTTTTGGCCCTATTACCAGCCGTGGCGCTGACTCGTGTGGCGCAGTGGGAAATAGTCCAAATTGTTTTCATCGTTATTCTTATAAATTGTCTTGGAAGATGGGTAACTGGGGGGATGATACACTTATGGCCGCTGGGCCAATGGGCCACTGAGTGGTAGCAGGGCTGTTTTCTGACAGTACCGACAAGTCAATTCACTAAAGCAACGTCTACGTTTATCTCGCATACCGCCATTTTTTATTGCTTTATATCGGAGTTTGGTATGAAAAAATACACCCTCTATTTCAGCCTTCCTGCCCTGATACTGTGGGCAGCCTCGAATGTCTATGCAAGTTCATGTCAGCAAGATTTTAATAGAATAGACAGAGTCACTAGTCACTGGGGTTACATGGAGACGAATAATCATGTTGTTCTCAGTGAGGTGTCTGGCCCTGTCACCTACAGTGGTGGGAAGTGTCGTGCATGGGGAAGGGAGGCAAGTTTTTTTCAACCTCGTTTTGCATTGTCCTGGGAGAGAGGTAACTGGAGGGCTACGCTTATCGCTAATTACTAGCAGGACTGTTTTCTGATAATACCGACAAGTCCATTCAATAAATAGCAACGTCTACGTTTGTCTCGCATACCGCCACTTGGTATTGCTTTATATCGGAGTTTGGTATGAAAAAATACGCCCTCTATTTCAGCCTTCCTGCCCTGATAATGTGGGCAACCTCGAACGTCTATGCAACAAGTACGTGTCAGGGAGATTTTAATGAAATGTGTAATTTCATTAAGAGCCATCATACCCTGTCTTCAAAAAATGGCGTTAGCATTAATCAGCTTTTTGGCCCTGCCACCAGCCGTGGCGCTGAGTCTTGTGGCGCAAAGGGAGAAGGCCCACGGGTTCATCATTGTATTAATTTTTATCGTTTGTATTGGAAGAGAGGTAACTGGAGGGATACACTTATCGCCAAATACCCTGTCTTCAAAAAATGGCGTTAGCATTAAGCAGCTTTTTGGCCCTGTCACCAGCAGTGGCGCTGAGTCGTGTGGCGCAAAGGGGCATAGTTCAAATATGTCTCGTGCTTATTCTTATAACTTGTCTTGGAAGAGAGGTAGCTGGAGGCATACACTTATCGCCACTGGGCTACTGAGTGGTAGCAGGGCTGTTTTCTGACAGTACCGACAAGTCAATTCACTAAAGCAACGTCTACGTTTATCCCGCATACCGCCACTTTTTATTGCTTTATATCGGAGTTTGGTATGAAAAAATGCATCCTCTATTTTAGCCTTCCTGCCCTGATACTGTGGGCAGCCTCGAACGTCTATGCAGAAAGTACGTGTCAGCAAGGTCTTCATGCTATGACGATGACCATTTTCAGAGATGGTTGGGTGAGTACAAAAAATGATGTTATCCTCACTGAGGTTTTTGGCCCTGTCACCTACAGTGGTGGGAAGTGTCATGCATCGGGAAGGAAGTCAAGTAGTTCTCATATTCGTTTTGCATTGTCTTGGGAGAGAGGTCACTGGGGGCGCACACTTACCGCCTCGAGGGTTAGCAGGGCTGTTCTCTGACAATACAGACAAGTCAATTCAATGTTGACTGGGCAGTGGGTCATACACCTGTCCGGTTTAAACGGCTATATCGACAATGAGCGAGTGTCTTTTCAACCCACTGATACCATGAATCTTTCGGCTCCCACACATTCGATAAAGTCGGCTTGAGAAAAGAAGGTTCTCGCTTGTTTGGGGGGGTTATTAACCGTGTGTTCGTGATGATTTTCATCCTTTAATCATGGGTGATAGAACCGAATGCACAGGTTCTTTCATACTGGAAACAAGGGCTTCTGTATTAGAGACGACTTTGCCTTCTTAAATAGTAGCGCCTATATTTAGTCTGCATAGCGCCACTTTTCATCTCTTTTCATCTCTTTTCATTGGAGTCTGGTATGAAAAAAAATATCCTCTGTTTTATCCTTCCTGCCCTGATACCGTGGGCAGTCTCGAATGTCTATGCAGCAAGTAAGTGTCAGCGAGATTTTAATGAAATGCGTAATTCCATTAAGGGCGATCGTATCCTGTTTTCAATAAATGGAATTGCGATTATTCAGCTTTTTGGCCCTATTACCAGCCGTGGTGCTGAGTCGTGTGGCGCAGTGGGAACTAGTCCAAATATGCTTCGTCGTTTTTCTTATAACTTGTCTTGGAAGAGAGGTAGCTGGAACGATACACTTATCGCCACATACCCTGTCTTTAATAACAATACTGCGGACAGTTTTAGACAGTCTGGTGCCTGATGCTACAAGGTCTACAACTCAAGGGGATGATTTTATAGTAACTCAACGGTAGGCGTGAGTTACCATAAAATAACGATACACCTTCGTGCCTTTGGCAGCCGTCGGCTTTAAGCATCAAAAACTGTCCGCGGTATTGTAATAAATAGAATTAGGATTAATCGGCTTTTTGGCCCTATCACCAGCAGTGGCGCTGAGTCTTGTAAAGCATGGGGAGTAAGCCCATGGGTTCGTTATTATCGTCTTTCTTATCGTTTGTCTTGGACGAGAGGTAACTGGAAGTCTACACTTGTCGCCGTTAATGGGTAGCAGCAACGTCTGTGTTTATTCTATACGCTTCCACCTGGTATTGCTTTATATCGGAGTTTGGTATGAAAAAATGCATCCTCTATTTTAGCCTTCCTGCCTTGATAATGTGGGCAGCCACGAATGTCTACGCAAGTTCGTGTAATGAAGATATTGGTGACATGAGAGTATCCATTCAAATCACTGGTTACGTGATGACAAAAAATGGTATTAAGATTAAGAAGATTTATGACTTTGCCACCAGCAATGGCGATGAGTCTTGTGAGGCAAGGGGAAAAGGCCCATATAATCTTTCTTATAGTTTGTCTTGGGAGAGAGGTGACTGGAGGTCTACAATTATCGCCTCCGATCCCACTGGATAACGTGAATCTTTCGACTCCCACACGGTTCGATAAAGTCGGCTTGAGAAAGGAAGGTTTTCACTTGTTTGAGCGCTTTGATTAACCGTGTGTTCATGATGATTTTCAGCCCTTAATCATGGGTGATAGAACCGAATGCACAGGTTCTTTCATACTGGAAACAAGGGCTTCTATAGTGACGACTTTGCCTTCTTAAAGAGTAGCGCCTATATTTAGCCTGCATAGCGCCGCTTTTTATCTCTTTCCATCTCTTTTCATCTCTTTTCATCTCTTTTCATTGGAGTCTGGTATGAAAAAAAATATCCTCTATTTTAGCCTTCCCGCGCTGATGCTGTGGGCAGCTTCGAATGTTTACGCGAGTTCATGTAAGAAAGATTTGAGTGCAATATATAACGTCACTGACAAACATGGTTGCATGTTTGTGAAAAAGGATGCTGTGATCTGTTCGGTTTTTGGCCCTGCTACCACCAGAGGCAATCAGTGTGGTGGAGGGGCAAAGGGGCCAGGTTCAAAGGGGGTTACTTATTCATTGTCTTGGACGAGAGGTCACTGGGGGCAGACGCTTGTCGCCACCAGGAGATAGCAGGGCAGTTTTCTAGTCATTTAGTCGTGTTCATTTCAACGTTAATTTGGTAGTGGCTCACACTGCTGTGGCTTTAAAGGGCTATTTTGACAATGAGCAAGCGTGTTTTTAACCCACTGATAACATCGATCTTTCGGCTCCCATTCAGGCGATAAAGCCGACTTGAGAAAGGAGGATTTTTACTTGTTCGAGGCTTTTGATTAACCGTGTGTGCATGATGATTTTCATCCTCTGCCCATGGACGAAAGGGACAATGCACAGGCCCATTTGATTCTGGAAACAAGGGCTTCCTTTAGGCTCATTTTATCGTAGAGAGGATTTTGCTTTATTCAACGCTGTCATGGGATATATCACTCAATTCACTAAAATTCACCAAGGCGAGTACAGGTTGCTGATTTGGGTTCACACAGCAAACGCCTATATTTAGACTTTATACCTTCAATTTTCATCGCTTTACACCGGAGTCTGGCATGAAAAAGAGTATCCTCTATTTTAGCCTTCCCGCTTTGATACTGTGGGCAGCCTCGAATGTCTATGCAAGTTCGTGTAAGGAAGATTTTAATAAGATGCATTCTACAGTTGTTAAAGATACAGAGATTTTTTCGAAAAATGGCAAATTAATGGTTGCGGTTTCTGGACCTGTCACCACCCATAGCAGTTCGTGTGGAGCATGGGGATGGGGTCCAGGTGTAGAGAGCTTTCGCGCTCATTATAAATTGTCTTGGACGAAAGGTAACTGGGAAAATACACTTATTACCCAAGGAGGCTGACCGAGAATAGACTGCCCTACTGCGGTTGCGATAAATTGGTCTAAAAATTCCTGCTTCTTCATCAAATAGCCCCGCTATTCTCCTCAGAAGCAGGAATTTTATCCTCAATTTCTCGCAATCCTCGCTAAGGGCGCTATTCTCGGTCAGCCTCCTAGAATAATTCATCCATTGCCTGGATTATCGTGATTATCCGTGTTGAGTCCAGCGGCGGTCGGATAAACCCGTGGTGGTCTCCTTTGGGATTAATGATGGCCAAATTGGCACTATGGTCAACCAAGTAAAACGCATCTTTGGGGTTTGTTACCGGTGTAAAAGCCACATTTAATTGCTGCGTCAAATCATAAATCGCTTTTATTCCTCCGGTAAGTCCGACAAAATCAGGATTAAAGTAGGGTACGTAGCCACTGAGTTTCTCAACGGTATCGCGGGCAGGGTCAACAGTGACCATTACGTAATGGATTTTCGCTGCCAGCTCTGGATGGGTTTCCTTGAGTCGTTTGTCCATTTTGTTGAGTTGCCCCAAAGTGGCAGGGCAGATATCCGGGCAAAAGGTGTAGCCAAAATACATTATCGTCCAATTACCCGTCAGGCTTTCTTTAGTGAAGGGCTGTCCTCTGTGGTTAACCAGACCCGTAACATTGAAGCTACGCGGGGTATCAAATACTATTGCCCCCATGCCCTGAAGTTGCTCTTTTGTCAGCGGGGGCTTGTTCAGGTATTTATAAACTGTTCCCCCGAGTATCACGGCAATCACTGCCAGTAGTGCAAATACCGTTTTTTTTATGGCCTTGTTTGTATTATTCATCGGTTCAATATTCCCCCGGAAAAAGCCTGTTGCAGGGTGTCAGACCCACAAATAAAAGGCGTAGTGATCAACCAGCAGTACAACAAACAGCAGCATTAAATAAATGATTGAAAATTTAAACGTACTCATGGCTGCATCAGGCTTACTGTCTTTCATCAGAACGATTGACCAATAGAAAAAGCGTGCTCCTAAAACGACAGAACCTGTCAGATAAATAAGACCACTCATTCCGGTAATAAACGGCAAAAGACTTACAATCTGAAGAATAATGGTATACAGCACAATGTGCAGTTTCGTGTATTGAATACCGTGTGTGACTGGCAGCATCGGAATATTCGCTTTAACATAATCATCCCGCCGATGAATCGCCAGTGCCCAGAAGTGCGGTGGTGTCCAGGCAAAAATAATCAACACCAGCAGTAATGCATGCCCTTCAAAGTGCCCCGTTACTGCTGTCCAACCCAATAATGGCGGCGCAGCACCGGCTATCCCGCCAATCACAATATTTTGTGGTGTAGCGCGTTTTAACAACGACGTATAAATGACAGCATAACCCAGTAATGAAGCGAGGGTGAGCCAGGCCGTTAACGGATTAATGAGTACCATGAGCATTACCATGCCCACGGTGCCGATCACCAGGGCAAACAGAAAAGCCTGCAACGGCTCCACACGTCCTCCCGCTATTGGTCGTTTCTGTGTTCTTGCCATGAGTGTATCAATACGCCTGTCAACAATATGATTGATGACAGCAGCCGAGCCCGCGCAAAGGGCAATACCCAGATTGCCAAACACTACAACATCCAGCGGCACCCACCCAGGTGTTGCCAGACACATACCAATCCATGATGTTAATAGCATTAACGCGACAACACGGGGCTTGGTTAATTCAATATAATCTCTCCAGCTAGCCCCTGAAGTAGCGTTGTGTTCAAGGGCTAAAGCCGTTTTATTTTTATTCATAGATTGGACCTTTTACATCCTTGTCAACCAAGTCGCTTAGACGGTAGTTAAATATGACCATCGATAAAAGCAATAAGGCTCCACCAATGTTATGTGCTACGGCAATAAACAGTGGCAGGTGCCAATGTACATTACTGATGCCCAGCAGAACCTGAAGTATCAACGCCAATAGAATAAATAGCGATAATTGACGTACACTCTGTCGCTCAACGATGGCCACTCCCCTGGCATAGCTACTGGCAATCAGCAGCATGCCTGCCAGGACAACAAAAACGAAGATTGCCCCTATGCGGTGGGTCAGATGAATTGCGGTTCTGGCGGCTGAATCCAGCTTGCCGCCCAGGTAATTGGGGCCGATGGCATGATCAAACTTAAAGCCCTTTTCAAAGTTGGTTTCGGGCCACCACTGTCCCTGACACATGGGCAAGTCTGGACAAGCCAGTGCCGCGTAGTTAGCGCTGGTCCAACCCCCAAGTGCAATTTGCGCAATCACCAGAGCCAGTCCGGCCCGCGCCCAGCGCCGTAATCGTAATAATCGCCAGGTGGGCGGCAACTGTTTCCAGTTAGAGTCCGACAGTCGCATGGTTAATAAAAACAATAAACTCACTGTCGCAAATCCACCAAGCAGGTGTGCCGCGACGACCTGAGGCCATAGCTTTAATGTTACGGTCCACATACCAAAAGCCGCTTGAAGAATGATTAATCCAAGAATGACAAACGGCAGTTTTCCAGGCTGTCCCTGCTTATGACGGTGTTTAAATAACCGATATGTCAGCACCAAGACAACCAGCATCAGCAGTCCGGCAACGTAACGGTGTACCATTTCTGCCCACCCTTTTGCTACATCCACCGGCGCGTCAGGAAATCGCTCTGTCGCAACAGCGATGGCGTGTTCAGAGACAGGCACGGTTAAAAAACCATAACAGCCGGGCCAGTCCGGGCAACCCAGCCCGGCATGAACCAGGCGTGTATAAGCCCCCAGTCCAACAACCACAAAGGCCAAAAAGGTGGCAAACAGCGCCAGCCAGTAGCCTTCTTTATGTTTATTTTTCTTTGACATACTGCTTTACCCTATATTGGAAGCCCTGAGTAATTTTTGCATATCCCTGAGCAGGTCGTTACCTTGCTGTTCGGGTTGATAATTCATCATTATGTTGCCTAACGGATCCATAATAAAATACTGTCCTTCGGGCCATGCGCTAACAGACAGGGCTTTTTCTACGGTCTCAGGTTTTGCCTGTAGCCAGAAAACATCGGGATGTTTCCTCTTAACAGCTTCACTAACCAATGACTTGTTTTTAGAAATAAGTAGCCGTGTAACACGATTTGCTTCCTTCGCCAAACCGAGGTGAACTTGCCGTGTGATATACAGGCTGTTCTGACAGGATGGATCAGCACAGGCAGCATCACCAAACACAATGATAGCCCAGCGACCTGACAGCAAATCAGGGGAAAAAGAGGGGTTGTTTTCCAGACTGACCAGATCATCAAATTGACTCGGTGGTAATAACAGCGTGCCTTTATTCGTGCGCCCTTCTGGCACCCACTGCCCGGAAAAATACATAAACCAGGCCAGACCAAACAACAGAAATGGCAACACGAACACAATGGCTGCCTGCCAGCGACTACGACGGGTTACCCCTTCCTTAATCATGGGACGACTCCTTTTTTCTTATTTGGTGGGCATAAAGCCCTAACAGTACCAGCGCCATGGTAAACCACTGTATGGCGTAGCCAAGGTGCTTGTCAGATTTGACCGGGATTGTCAGTGGACGTATTTCAAACGCGGCAGGTTGCCCGACATCAAGACGAACCACCCAGGGGGGCACCGATGCCTTTAACACGGTAGTAAACTGCTGGAAATCCAGTGATTGAATGAGTTTCGGCCAGCCGTTACCCCAGTCATCCTTAGCCAAAAGCAATGATTGACCCAGGGGTTTTTGGATACGGCCTGTTAATAAATAATTATTATCATTTGTAGTGACCGAAGGTAGCTTGTTCCTTTGGGGCAATGGCAGCCACCCCCGGTTAACTAATAACCACTGTTGTTTATCCGTGACAAACGGCATAATCACATCGACACCCGCCTGCCCACGGTGTATCTGGTTATCAAGAAAAAATACATGGTCTGAAAGAAAGTGTCCTTTCAGGGTAACGGGTAACAAATGTGGGTTATCCATCGTCATCAGAGCTGATAACGACTGAGAAGAAAAGTTAAGGCGCTCAGCCGCAAGGGACTCAACGGCCATTTTCTGGTGATAGCGAGCAAGCTGCCAGAAACCCAGGCTCAGCAGTGTGGGAAGCAGGAACAATACCAAAAGCGATAACTTGCGTTTATATGCCAACATCTGGTGACCTCTCCCTGCCAGAATGCATAGACTTTGTTATGCTAGTAAACCTGCCTGTTGCACAAGAGGTTCAGCGTTCTGACATGTGGTACACAATAATAATTATTCTTCTGTTCTTTGCGATTCTGGTCAGTCTGGCCTGTGGCTTTTATTTTCTGCTGACCGATCAAAAAGGCTCTGGCCGATTACTGGCATCACTGACTGTACGCATCACCTTAACCGTATTGCTGATGCTGACCATTTTGTTCGCATGGTTGCAGGGGGATAGTAGCAGTCATGGGCCAGGTTTTTCGTTAACCAGGAGCCTGTCGGACTTATGCTTGAAAGCATAAGTCCGACAGGCTCCTGTTATCACACAAGATACACAAAAATAAAAAGTCCGACCCAGATAACATCCACAAAGTGCCAGTACCAGCTGGCCGACTCAAAAGCAAAATGCTTTTCCGGCTCAAAATGGCCTTTATAAATACGCGCCAGCATCACGGTCAGCATAATCGCGCCGAGCGTCACGTGGGCACCGTGAAAGCCCGTGAGAATAAAGAACGTCGAGCCATAAATCCCAGCTTGCAATGTTAAGCCAAGCTCGGTATAGGCTTCAATATATTCCTCCACCTGAAAGAATAGAAAGGCAAAGCCCAGAATCAATGTGAGGATCATCCAGAGCTTGAGTTTATGGCGATCATCTCGACGCAGGGCATGATGGGCGAGTGTCAAGGTAATACTTGATGTCACCAGCAATAACGTATTCAGCAAAGGTAGATGGAAAGGGTCAACTAACGCGGCAGGCCCTGGAAATTGCTCATTGTCGGGATTACTCATCAAAGGCCAGTCAGCGGTAAAACCCTGCCATAACAGCTGATTGGTCATGCCATGGTGGCCTTCACCCCCTAACCAGGGCACCGAGAAAAATCTGACATAAAACAATACGCCAAAAAAAGCAGCAAAGAACATCACCTCTGAGAAAATAAACCAACTCATGCCCCAGCGAAAACTGCGATCCATTTGTTGAGAGTATAAACCGGCGCGAGATTCCTCAATGACATTGCCAAACCAGCCAAAGAGCATCCATGCCATAATCAGTCCACCAACAAAAAGCACCCAGTGTCCTATGGAATCTTTTTCACCGGCACTCATATCTGTCATCATCATGGCAGTGCCAGTCAAGGTCAGAAACAGGCCAATGGAGGCAATAATCGGCCATTTGCTTTGTGCGGGAACGTAATATGATCCTTCATTTTCCATTAGCTTTCCCCCTCATTTTTTGCCCCTAAATGGGTAACGTCAAACAACGTATAAGACAGCGTAAGTGTTTTAATGTGTTTTGGCAGATCCTGATCCACAATAACCCGTAGCGGCATCACTTTCTCTTCACGGGCTTCCAGTACCTGCGTGGTAAAGCAAAAGCATTCCACCTTGTGGAGATAATTCGTTGCCTGGAACGGGCTGACGCTCGGGATAGACTGTGTCACTGCTCGTTGGTTTGTCGGGTTTTTAATGAAAAAATCAAGCACCCCCACTTCTCCCGGATGCACACTGATTTCTGACACACTGGGTTTGAATTCCCAGTTGATATCGCCATTTTGCGTGGAAACAAACTGGACTGTTATGGTTCGGCTGGTATCGATTTCCGCACGTTTATTTTCATAAGGTGTATCACTGGTTTTGCCATTAAGGCCGGTGACCTGACAAAACACGTCGTACAATGGCACCATAGCAAAACCAAAACCAAACATACCTATTGCTATCAGAGTCGAGCGAATAAGCGTACGGCGGGTATCGTTTTCTACCTTGTCGTCGTTATCACTCATTCGCTGCTCCCTTTTACCTTTTCTGGCTTTATGGTGAGTTACGCGGGCTCAAGCTCACCTGCCTTTGAAGTAGTGACTTTAACCGGTTCTTTCTGCTCAAGGGATTCCTGAATTTCATAAAAACTTTTTCTAAATATCAAAGGTGCACTGATACCTGGAACAGGTGCTTTTGGTGCTCCAGCACCAGAAACAACAATACTGCCATAATCAAAGATACGGCCCAGAATCCCCTGATCAACCTGAATACTCTCTATTTTGGGAATATGTATTTCAATTGTGCTTCTCCTGATTAATCCAAACTTGGCTATCACTCGCCTGTTTGTTATCCCTATTTCGTTGGTGTAGTAGGCTGTCGCAACAGATGCCAAAAAAAACAGGCCAATCAAGGGGCCAATGATGTTTAGTTCACCAAAGGAAAATAGTAACAGTACCCCAAGAGCTATTCTTGGAGAAAAAGACCAAAGGCTGGTTTTTCCTTTATGGAGAATTTTCTCACCCTTTATCAGGTTTGTTTCGATATAAGACATGCCCATTTTTATCACTCCTTGTTGTAGTGTTTTTGCAGAAAAATCATTTCACATCCGGTGGTGTAGAAAAGGTGTGATACGGTGCGGGTGAGGGCACGCTCCACTCCAGCCCATGGGCGCCTTCCCAGCTTTTTGCTTCGCTTTTTTTGCCACCTTTGACGCACTTGATCACAACAAATAAAAACAACAACTGCGTAGTACCAAACAGAAAACCACCAATACTGGCTATCTGGTTAAAGTCCGCAAACTGCAGCGCATAGTCAGGAATGCGTCTTGGCATACCGGCCAACCCGATAAAGTGCATGGGGAAGAACGTCAGGTTCATGCCAATAAAGGACATCCAGAAATGGGTCTTTGCCAGCGTTTCATCGTACATATACCCTGTCCACTTTGGCAGCCAGTAATACACTGCCGCATAAATGGCAAAAATAGCGCCAGGGACCAATACATAATGGAAATGCGCCACTACAAAGTAAGTGTCGTGGTATTGAAAATCGGCAGGGGCAATGGAGAGCATTAATCCTGAAAAACCGCCAAGGGTAAACAGCACCACAAAGGCAATGGAGAATAGCATCGGCGTTTCAAAGGTCATGGAGCCGCGGAACATGGTGGTGACCCAGTTAAATACCTTCACCCCCGTTGGCACAGCAATCAGCATGGTAGCGTACATAAAGAACAGCTCACCCACCAGCGGAATACCTACGGTAAACATATGATGCGCCCAAACAATAAACGATAAAAACGCAATACTGGCTGTGGCATAAACCATAGAGGAGTAACCAAACAGTTGCTTACGGGCAAAAGCAGGAATGACGCAAGAGACAATACCGAAAGACGGCAAAATCATAATATAGACTTCAGGATGACCAAAGAACCAGAAGATATGTTGAAACAACACTGGATCACCACCACCACCGGCATTAAAAAAGCTGGTGCCAAAATGAATGTCCATCAGCATCATGGTGACAACACCTGCCAAAACCGGCATGACCGCAATCAATAAATAGGCAGTGATCAGCCAGGTCCAGCAAAACAACGGCATTTTCATCAATGTCATGCCCGGCGCGCGGAGGTTGAGAATAGTCGCGATGATATTGATTGCTCCCATGATGGACGAGATGCCCAGCATATGGATGGCAAAAATAAAGAAGGTCGTCGACGGTGGCGCGTAATCCGTAGACAGCGGTGCGTAAAACGTCCAGCCAAAATTAGGGCCGCCACCTTCCATAAACAAGGTGCTGATCAGCATCAGCGCAGCAAAAGGCAGAATCCAGAAACTCCAGTTATTCATCCGTGGCATAGCCATATCCGGCGCGCCAATCATCAAAGGAATCATCCAGTTAGCCAGGCCAACAAAGGCGGGCATCACGGCTCCAAACACCATAATTAATCCGTGCATGGTCGTCATCTGGTTAAAAAAACCAGGCTCCACAATATGAAGCCCAGGCTGGAACAGTTCAGCCCGAATAATCATGGCCATGGCACCGCCAATAAGGAACATGATAAAGCTAAACCATAAATACATGGAGCCAATGTCTTTATGGTTAGTGGTATACACCCAGCGCATCAGGCCTTTAGCGGGGCCATGGTCGTGTTCATCGTGATGGTCGTTTATATGATCGTCTTTCACAGCAGTCATCCTGATTCTCCTTACTGACTGCCCTGTGGGGACGCAGTCTTCAATTCACCGGTTTTTTTGAATTCAAGAATCTGTTTTGGCGTGACCATCTCGCCGGTATTGTTACCCCAGGCATTACGCTCATAGGTAATAACAGCAGCCAGATCCACTTCACTTAACTGCGCGGCAAAGGCCTGCATCGCGGTTCCTTTTTTACCATTGACGACGATATCTACATGTTCTGTAATCCGTTCTTTTTCTGTAGCTATGGCAGAGCCTTTCAGTGCCGGAAATAACGGTGGCATACCCTGACCTTGTGGCATATGGCAGGCGCTACACATTTTGTCGTACACCGTTTTACCCTGCTCATTGAGCTCAGCCAGTGTCCAGTTTTTACTGGTCAGCTCTTTAATTTTGGCGGCTTCTGCTTTTTTCTCGGCCAGCCATTTGCGGTAATCATTTTCTGAGCGAACGTCAACAACAATGGGCATATACCCGTGGTCTTTACCGCATAACTCAGCACACTGACCACGGTAAATGCCGGGCTCTTCAATACGAGTCCAGGCTTCGTTGATAAAACCGGGAATGGCATCACGCTTAACAGCAAACTGGGGCACCCACCAGGAATGAATCACATCCGATGCGGTAACCAGAAAACGAATTTTTTTACCCACAGGAAGGACTAAAGGCTCATCAACTTCTAAAAGATAATTGTCATTTTTATTGCGACTGTTATAGATTTCACTTTTTGGGGTCTTAAGATTACTGAAAAAAGAAACCTCTTCACCGAGGTATTCGTACTGCCACTTCCACTGATAGCCGGTAATTTTAATATCAATATCCGCATCACCCGTGTCGTAAATATCTATCAGGGTTTTTGTGGCAGGAATGGCCATAAGCACCAGAATCAGCAAAGGAATGGCTGTCCACAGAATTTCTACCAGCGTGCTCTCATGAAATTGTTCAGGCTTTGCTCCTTTGGATTTACGATGAACGATGATGGAGTAAAACATCACCCCAAACACCACTGCGCCAATGGCGACACAGATGAAAAAGATGGTCATATGCAACCCGTAGATGGAGCGACTGACCTCTGTCACCCCTTCAGGCATATTGAATTCCCATGCGGCCCAGGCACCGACAGGCAGTACTGAACCCAAAAGCAGAAACAGCTTTCGTACGCAGAGCATCATTCCTTACATCCCCTGATTATCTGCCAGGCAGATACATATTATTGTTATTGCGCAAAAGCCTATGGCTTTGCCTTCAGAGGTGTCAACGCAGGCTTATGGGACAGCTTTACCCGGCGGACCTGGAACACGTTTTATTTTTTTAGTCATACCCGAACACGGCGGTATTTCATTTAGATACTCTACCCCTCCTGCCATAAAAATATCAATAGAAACAAGCAATAAGTACAGAGTGGCCGCACTTTCTCGCACTTTCTCGCACTTTCTGGATTTTAGGCCGAAATTGTCTTAAGTCCGACAGGCTCCTGGATAGAGGTAGCAGCTAATTGCCTTTGGCGAGTATCGCCATTGCTGTTAGACTTCTTGTCCGGCAAACGTTATCACCGAGGAAAACCATGGGATTTATTGACCGGATTCACCATGCGATGCAGAAAAACGACACACTGGCGTGTGTTGGCCTTGATCCATTACCCGAGCGTTTTCCTACGGCTGTGGCCAGCAGACCTGAAGCGATCTTTCAATTCAACAAAGCCATTGTTGACGCCACCTGTGATTTGGTCTGTGCCTACAAGCCCCAGGCAGCCCACTATCATGCCCAGGGTGCGGAAGATCAACTGGCAAAAACCATTGACTACATTAAAACCCGGTATCCTGATATTCAGGTGATTCTCGATTCCAAGCGTGGGGACATTGGCAGCACAGCAGATCAGTACGCTAAAGAAGCCTTTGAACGCTACCAGGCTGATGCGGTGACCATCAATCCTTATATGGGTATTGATACTATTGAACCCTTTTCACGCTATACCGATAAAGGAGCAATTGTTCTTTGTCGTACATCCAACGAGGGAGCCGGAGCGATTCAAAACCTGAAAGCAGGTAATCAGTGCTTGTATGAAATCATTGCGGAAAAAGCCGTTAACGAGTGGAATGCCAACAACAATATTTTACTGGTTGTAGGGGCCACTCACCCGAATGAACTCAAACATATCCGTCAAATTACCGGTGATATGACCTTTCTGGTGCCCGGCTTAGGCGCACAAGGCGGTGATGTGGAAGCCACGATCACCTGCGGGTTAAACAGTGAAAAGCGGGGTATGATTGTCAATTCGTCCCGTGGGATTATCTATGCCAGCGATGGGGATGATTTTGCTGAAGCGGCACGTAAAGCGGCAACGGCATTCAGAGATACGATCAATCAGTTTCGTTAATTCGGTTTGTCGTCCCATCCATTGTGCCGACAAGCTCCTTGGTAAAGCCATGGAAAACCTGCTGACCACTATACGACGTTGCACACAGTGTAAAGACCATTTACCCCTTGGCCCTCGCCCGGTGCTTATTGCTAATCCCATGGCCGAAGTTGTGATTATTGGTCAGGCACCAGGCACTAAAGTTCATGCCAGTGGCATCCCCTGGGATGATCAAAGTGGCCGGTTATTGCGTCAATGGCTACAGTTAACACCTGAACAGTTTTACCATAATGACAAAATCGCCATTATGCCCATGGGGTTTTGCTATCCGGGTAAAGGGAAATCCGGTGATCTGCCCCCAAGACCCGAGTGTGCCCCCCTGTGGCACCATGCTCTTTTAGAAAACATGCCACGCGTAAAGCTCATACTGCTGATTGGGCAATACAGTCAGAAGTATTACCTGAAAGCGCGAATGAAAAAAAACCTGACAGAAACCGTCGCCCACTATGAAGAGTATCTACCCTACTATTTTCCACTGCCGCACCCATCACCGCGTAACCGGTACTGGACGCAAAAGAACCCGTGGTTTGATGAGCGGGTGATTCCTGCTCTGCGTGAAAGACTCTTTGCTGTGTTTAAGTCCGACAGGCTCCTGGCTACAATCATTACTACTTAATCACTTACATATAAAGCTTTCACTCGTTTAAAGATTTGATTAGTTCCTCTGATTTAGCATTCAGCTCTTCAGAAGGAAATTTTGTTGCCCCTGGACGTATGGCGTAAAAACCGACGTCAAATCTGTCTTTAAGCGGTGTATAAATAGCCTCGGCATAAAAAGTGCCGAACTGGTTAATCGTCAGGTATTCATTTTCTGGCGAGAAGTTTTTCTTTATGGGGTAGGCGTGGTGAGTGGCTGACTCAACAGCAATGGCTAAACAGACATTGTTTGCCGTAAGATTTGTAATAAGTGAGCCAGTAGTAGAAATATACTCGAATAATACATTGGCTTCAGTCATCGCTTCTTTGATCAGTAAATTTGAGTAGCGTGTGAATGAATAAAAGCGACTGTACTTTCTAATCAGCTCAAGATTAACTTTCTTGACGTGCCAAACAACCTGGAGTTCTATTAAAACAGCAACAATGGAGTTTGGGATACAGTTTTTCCCACATTGACGAGGTACTGACAGCATATCTTTTCCCCCATTTGGAATAGGCATTTGCCTTTTTTTAGATTAGATGTAGCTTGAGTCGAATGGGTGATTTTTACTGGTTGTTGACAGAGAATATGCCGGGAAATCGTTCTGAAAGTTGCGCTGTTCTGTGGCGGTTCGGGATAAACAGCTTTGAAAACAATCCAGGAGCCTGTCGGGCTTAAGCTTTCGAGCATGAAATTCAGTAGAGCGAGTCAGATTTTTCGATGGATTTGTGCGAATAGTTGACCTATTTAAGCAAATTCATCGGAAAATATGGCCGCTCTTTCTGGATTTCAGGCCGAAATTGCCTTAAGTCCGACAGGCTCCTAGCCGAATGGCTTTGTTGATGTTGTATACTGGTCTGACCAAAGAGGCGTAAATCACATGCAGACACATAAGCAACTGACTGAACTTATCAGAGATGTACCTGATTATCCCACCAAAGGTATCACGTTTAAAGACATCACCCCTTTGCTGAGTGATGGTGAAGCCTATGCCTGCGTCATTGCGCGTTTGGCTGACCGTTACCGTGACTATGACGTTGACTGCATCCTTGGGATGGAAGCAAGGGGCTTTTGCTTTGCCGCGCCTCTGGCCGTCCAGTTGAAAACAGGCTTTATTCCTGCCCGTAAACCAGGCAAGTTGCCCCGGGAAGTGATCTCCGAACATTACACGCTGGAATATGACACCAGTTGCCTTGAAATCCACAAACACGACTTGCCCGCAGGAAGCCGTGTCTTGATTGTCGATGACGTACTTGCCACAGGGGGGACAGCCAGGGCGGTTACGCAACTGGTAAAAGCGCAGGGTGCTGACGTCGTTGAGTTGGCTTTTTTGGCAGAACTTTCTTACTTGAAAGGCAAAGACCTCTTAGATGGTTTTTCCATTTATTCCATGCTGGCGTTTTAACCGAAACTTTAAGAAGTAGTCTATTCTCGATTAGGCTCCCACGGATCGGTGACTGTAAATACCAGTCAGTTTTGATACGCTGTAAAAAAGCCTCCCATGGATACAACAAGGATGAAAAACAGTATTTATGCCGTTTTGGTGGCGATGATGCTCTCAGGCTGCGCGGCGACGGATAAGCTGGCACAAACGACAACAGACCCGGTAAAGGCTGAAACTGAAGGGCAGGCAGCTGATAAATCATTGAGCTTATACGACGGTGCCTGGGAAGAAAGTGTTAAACGAGCCAGTGGCATAAGAACGTCCACCGATGCTGAATACGCTGCTGACCGCGCCATGGGACGTAATAACCTTAACAAGGCTGCCGCTTATTACGCTCGGGCTTTTGAACTGGACAAGCGTAATGCCAAGGCCGGTTATAAACTGGCTCAACTGCACCAAAAAGCCGGCAACACGGGACAGGCGGAGCAAATTTACCGGTTTGTACTGAAAAGCTCTCCCCGCCATATTGCCAGCCTCGAAGGGCTGGGTCTTATCGTATTAGGACAGGATAACCGCAAAGAAGCGCGCCGCTTGCTGGTTAAGGCAGTGGCCGTTTTTCAGCATCAAGGTCCAACGGAGCGCTCCGCGCAAAACCATGCGCCGGTGAAAGCGTTCAATGGCCTGGGACAGCTGGCTGATATAGACGGACAGTTCCAGCAGGCACAGACCTATTATCAACAAGGGTTACAACTCGACCCGGGCAATACGGAACTGATGAATAACCAGGCTTATTCCCTGTTTATATCAGGGAACTGGCAACACGCTGAGCGCCTGTTGCGTGATGTGCTGAGCGTGGAGCCCCAATACACCCGGGCGATTTACAATCTGGCGCTGGTCAATGCCCAGGCCCGACGCTTTGATGAAGTCGCGGATTTGCTGGGGCGTTTTATGGAACCCTATGAAGCCAGCAATGATGCGGGCTATCTGGCTATGATGGCCGGTGACCTTAAGAGTGCGGAGGCACTGTTTCAAAAGGCCATCGACCAGGCTCCCTTTTACAATGAAGCCGCCTGGCGGAATATGGACAAGGTAAAACAACTGGAGACGGTTCCCCATAAGCAGCCCTTTTGAGAGGCGCTTTGGTCTGTCAGGCGTTAATGCTGCCTTGAAGGAAAAGGGCATTGACTCAACAGAAACAGTATAAAGCAGGATACCACAATAGAAGGGCCTGCCGGAGTATCCAGATACCACGATGAGGCCAGTCCACCGGTAACACCAGCCATGCCGAACAGCGCTGCTTTAACAGCCATTTGTTCAGGCGTACGGGAAAAGCGTTGGGCCGCGGCAGAGGGAATGATGAGCATAGAGGTAATCAACAGAACACCCACAATTTTCATGGCAGCGGCAATTACCAGGGCCATTATCACCGTCAGCGCTAATCGGATTTTTTTGACCGGTACGCCATCGACCTGTGCCAGTTCGGGATGAACAGACATGGCCAGCAATGGTCGCCACAAGAGTACCAAAGCAGCCATTACCAAAGTGCCACCGGCATAAATCCAGATAATATCTGTTAGATTGACCGCCAGCAGGTCACCAAACAGGTAGGCCATCATGTCCACACGCACATTATGGGCAAAGCTGATGGTAACAAGCCCAAGGGATAAACTGCTGTGGGCAAGTATACCCAGTAAGGTATCAGAGGCGAGGTTGTGTTTATCTTGCAACCTCGTCAACACCAGGGCTAGAAACAGCGAACAAACAATGACTGCCAGGATCAGGTTAACGCCCATTAACAGGCCAAGGGAGACACCCAGTAGTGCTGAGTGTGACAGGGTATCGCCGAAGTATGCCATTTTTCGCCAGACAACGAAACAACCCAGGGGGCCGGCAACCGCCGCGACACCATAGCCTGCCAGCAAGGCGTAGAGTAGCAAATCAGGCATTATTTGCCCTCCTTCTGGTCAGGGGTAATGTGACCATGGATATCATGGCTGTGGTCGTGTTGATGGGTATAAACAGCAAGACCCCCTGCGTCGCCACCAAACAGTCGTAAATAAGCGGGATGTTTTTTCACCGTGTGGGGATGACCAGAGCAACAAACATGCTGATTGATACAAACAACCCTGTCCGTTGATGCCATAACCAGATGCAAATCGTGGGATACCATCAGCACCGCGCATTGGTTTTCATTGCGCAATTCAGTGATCAGTTGATACAGCTCTTTCTGACCGCTGGCATCGACACCCTGAACAGGTTCATCAAGCACCAGAAGGTGGGGTTTTTTTAATAACGCACGCGCTAACAGGACTCGCTGAAGTTCGCCGCCAGAGAGCGACTGAACCGGGGAGTGAATGACCTTGCCAACACCCGTTCTGGCCAGTGCGGACTTAATATCAGCGGTTTTACTGCCGGTCAGTGATAAAAAGCGCTTGACTACCAGAGGCATGGTTCCGTTAACCTGGAGCTTTTGTGGCATATAGCCAATGCGTAATCCACGGGTCAGGATACGTTGGCCGGCACTGGCCTGCTGCAGCCCAAGAACAATACGAACCAATGTTGTTTTTCCGGCGCCATTAGGGCCAATAAGTGTGACAATTTCTCCTTTTTTTACGTCCATACTGATGGCGTGGAGAACAGTACGCCCTTGAAACGTCATACCGATATTGTGGAGACTGATTAAAGCGTCGTTCATAACAAGTGGGGGTCTTTCGTGCAGTTACGGCATAAGCCTGTCAGTTCAATCGATGCGCTCGACACCCTGAAACCATGCTCTTTTGCACAACGTTGCAGGGCTTTATTAATGACAGGGTCCTCAACTTCAATGGTAATACGGCACTGCTCGCAAATCAGAAACTCGCCTTTATGCGCCTGGCTGACATGTCCCTTGGGATTGGGGCAGCCGACATAGGCGTTAATGGAAGATAGCCGATGCACCAGTCCCTGCTCCTGAAGAAATTCCAGTGCCCGATAAACAGTGGGAGGCTGTGCCGGGCGGGATTCCTGCTTGGTCAGCGCCGCGAGAATATCATAAGCCCCGATGGGCTGATGGCTTTGCCATACCAGTGTTAACACGGTTTCGCGAAGTGGTGTCAGACGCACCCCCTTCTGCTGGCACAAGGTATGCGCTTTTTTTAGCGCCTGCGCTATACAGTCGCTGTG
Organism: Candidatus Sororendozoicomonas aggregata; assembly: GCF_031528575.1. Classification (NCBI taxonomy): domain Bacteria; kingdom Pseudomonadati; phylum Pseudomonadota; class Gammaproteobacteria; order Oceanospirillales; family Endozoicomonadaceae; genus Candidatus Sororendozoicomonas; species Candidatus Sororendozoicomonas aggregata. Next base: position 9,692 of record NZ_JAVLSP010000007.1, on the reverse strand, counting down.
GTTGTGGGGCATATAGGCATTGTCAGGATGGGAGGCCATTACTTACCTGAATATTTCGGAATCTCGGAAAAAGGATATGTTATAGCATAATAAAGCGCAGGGTAAGCAAATAAAGCCTGCTCCACATGCTGCCTTGTTATGACCCCCCGCTTGCCCTATTCATTTCGGCAGGTAGAAAAGGCCATTGGTATTTTTACAATCTATGACTATATTAACCTCGGGTTCTAATTCTTTGAATGCGTTTTCAGTGACAAGAAGGCAGCCATCTGTGGCGCATTCTCACTGGCACCGTCGAAAAGATGCTTTTCTTGTCACGCCCAAAGCCAGGGCTCTGTTTATATCTTTCGTAACCACCGCGGAAACCTCTTCCAATGTCTCTCCCAGACTATGTCGTTATTATCTGCCTGTTCCTGTTCAACGCCTTGATAGCCGTTGGCTTTAGTAGAAATATCAAGACGTTTGAGGTTTTTGCCATTGGTCATCGCACCTTCGGCACCTTTGTTATTTTTGCCACCTTGTCTGCCTCCTTTTTAGGTGGGGGCTACACGCTGGGTAATGCGGAACGGGTCTTTAATGGGGGTATGCTGTTCGCCCTGGCCTTACTTGGGTTTAGTCTGAAAGAAATATTGATGGGCCAGTTTATTGCGCCAAGAATGGGACGTTTTCACGACTGTGTTTCAGTGGGTGATATCATGGAAAAAGCCTATGGCAAGCCCGGCAAAGTGTTTGCCGGGGTTTTTGGTATGCTGGTGTGCACGGGCATTTTAGGTGCTCAGGCCAATGCCATGGGGCAAATCATCAACACTTTTTTTGAGGGTCCACCCTATGTGGGCACTTTTATTGGTTTTGGCTTTATTGTCCTCTATTGCACCACAGGGGGGATGAAAGCGGTTGTTTATACGGATGTTATTCAGTTTCTGCTACTGGCCATCGCGCTTCCTGTCCTGTTCTATATTGGCCTGCAACATGTTGGTGGTTGGCATGAAGTGGTTGAGCAAACACCGGTTACATTCACGGCACCGTCGGAAACCCCCAGCTTCTGGTTTATTCTGACGCCATTGTTTCTGACGTTTATGCTCGGTGAAACAACGGTTCCCCCCTATGCTCAGCGGTTGTTGATGGCTAAAAATCCTGAAATAACCCGAAGGGCAACGTTGCTCAGTGGTTTTTTGTCCGCTCCGTTCTTTTTACTGGCCGGTGCTCTCGGACTCATTGCTCTGGTTATTAACCCTGATATTAATGGCAACCAGGCAATCCCTTTTCTGGCTGAAACCTTGTTATCCCCCGGGTGGAAAGGGCTGGTGATTGCCGGGCTGATTGCTATCGTCATGTCATCAGCATCCAGCTTTCTCAACGCGGCAGCCATTTGCGCGGTGAATGATGTCATCATGCCCCTTCGAAAAGCAGCAATAAATCCGTCTTCCTTACTATGGGTCGTTCGTATCATCACGCTGGTCGTTGGTGCTTTTTCTCTGCTTTTTGCCTTGTCATTCCAAAATGCCATGGACGCGCTGGTTTACGCTTACAATTTTTGGAGTCCGTTAATTCTTATCCCGCTGCTGGCAGTGATCCTGGATGTTTCTACCAGCCAGAGACAGCTATGGGGGAGTATTGTGGTGAGCCTGTTAGCCATGTTCATTTGCCAGCAAGTGCCCTGGTGGGGTGGAAAACTGTCGACAACGGTTGTTGGCGTAGTGGCCAGCCTGTTGAGTTTTCTGGCGCTTAAGCGCTGGAAATGCTCAAAAGATCTATCTATCACAGAGACGGGGATATAAGAACACCGGCCCTGAGAAGCAGTCTTAAAAGTCATGCTCCTACCGCGGCTACGATAAATGGGTCTGAAAAGTCGCTTTTGTTCGTCAAATAGTCCCGCTATTCTCCTCACAAAAGCGACTTTTTATCCTCTATTTCTCGCGGTCCTCGCTACGGGCAGACTTTTAAGACTGCTTCTGAGAAACAGAAAGCGCATTGAAACAGGCATCCATCTGTCTGGCTCAATGGCTGCCTGTTTTCAATGATTGCTTGTTGATTATTAGACAAAACGAGAATACGGTACTCTTATCGATTAACGTGTCGTTAATCATCGCATTGTGCAGTACGGATTGTCTGGGAATACAGGATGGCAAAACAACAGAGCATGAAAGAAGGGTGGTATCTGCTAAAGACCAAACCCAGACAGGAGCAACGTGCTGAAGAGCATCTTGAGAATCAGGGATTTGACGTGTTTTGCCCTATGATTTGCCCTTCCGGGTGTAAGGAGGAAGCCCTTTTCCCGGGGTATATCTTTTTGTACCTTGACTTGAAAGATTTAGGGAGCTTTTACAAAATCAAGTCTACGCGGGGCGTGGCAGGTATTGTCCGGTTTGATCATGTGAGCCGGCGCTTATATGCTGATGGCCGTATTACCTCGGCAGAGGGACACTCTAAGCATTTCTTGCCCAAACCTATCCCCAATGGGGAAAAGGTTATTGAACAGATCAGAAAAATGGTGGCTTTTCTGGCAACTCAGACAGAGGATACCTGCTTTGCTGAAGGTGATAACGTGATCATCCGAAACCCACTCTATGAGCACCTGAAAACGACGTTTGTTAAAGGGGTCAGTATGGACAGGGGGGTAGTGCTGATTGAGTACATCAGACAACAAAGAAATGTAGCGGGTCGTGTAGAAAAAACCGAAGCCTTACCTGTTAAGTCCGTGACTGTTAAGCTGACAGATTTGAAAAAAGCGGATGATTGTTAGTCATGTGAAGGCGAACCTTTCGCCGCTGACATTCAGTTGCCAGCCGTTAAGTCCTGATGAACGGGACTATGCCAGTTATTACAGTATTCATGCTGACGCGCTCCACAATGAGGTTTCCCACGAGCTTGGCTATATTGACTGCCCTTGCTACAGGATAGCTTGTCATTATTATGGGTTGCCTTCCCCCAAAGGCACTTTTTTTCTGTTCCATGGTTACTATGACCATGTTGGACTCTTCAGGCATGTTCTCACCTTTTTACTCAACAGAGGATATAGCGTACTGGCTTATGATCTACCGGGTCATGGCTTGTCCAGTGGTGCTCTGGCCTCTATTCCTGACTTTTCTGCTTATCGTGATGTCCTTGAAACTATCTTAAAGGCTTCAGAAGGGAGATTGCCCAGGCCCTGGCACGCATACGGGCAAAGTACCGGCTGTGCGATTATCACAGAGATGCTGCTGTCATGCTGTGAAACGCAGAAGCCGCTTCCTTTTCAACGGGTTGTCCTGTCAGCCCCGCTAGTGCGGCCCTATTTGTGGAAACTGGGGCGTTTGCAGCTTTACGCCAGCCGCTGGGCGATTAGCGCGTTACCTCGCAAGTTTACCAATAACTCCTGCGATCAGGCATTTCTTGCTTTTGCTAAACAAGACCCCCTTGCACCGCGTTTACTGCCTGTTGAGTGGGTGAATGCAATGGATCGCTGGATTCGCAGGGTGGAACAGGCAGCCCATCGCATCCCCCTTACCCCACTGATTGTCCAGGGCACCCATGATAAGACTGTGGATGCCAGGCACAATATTGCCATTCTCAGCAGGCTATACCAGCAGCCGGAAGTGCTCTATCTTAAAGGGGCCAGGCACCATTTGCCCAATGAAATACCCTCGACTCGCCAGGAGTATATGACGTGGCTTGGTCATTGGCTCTAGCTAGCCCGGATATTTCATAAACTGCCCTTAGAGCCGCAAGGAGCAAGCAAGGCCAGGAGCATGTTTATGAAATATCCGGGCTAGGAGCCTGTCGGACTTATGCTTTCGAGCTTAAGCCCGACAGGCTCCTGGTAATAGGAATCCCCTACTGATTTCTTTGAATCAGTGGGGGAGGATGTCAATTCCGTGCCCGGTTTATGCGATGCCAGCGAGCAGGTTCTTCAGGAAGTAAATAATAATAATGATGGCCATCAGGGAGAAATCCAGACCGCCCACAGGAGGAATCACCTTCCTGACCCGGCTCGAAAGAGGCTCTGTTAATTGGTGCAGTAGCATCAGGCCGGGGTTATAGCTTCCCTGGGCAACCCAGCTGGCAATGGCAATAATAATCAGGCTGTACATGTAAATGTTGAGAATATGGTCAGCCAGTTTTACCAGGCTGGTGATCACTACCTGTGGGACGGGTACCATGGCAGGTGGGAACCCCTGGATTGCCAGCAAACCATAAATCAATGCTATCTGCAGTATCAATGCCAGCACCAACGACGCAGCATCAATACCGCCAAACCCGGGAATGATTTTTCGTAATGGACTCAGCAGTGGCGATGTTATTTTGACAACAGCCTGGGAGATGGGGTTGTAAAAATCCGCGCGTACCGCTTGCAGCAAAAACCGCAACAGGACTGCCATAATATACAGTCCGCCAAGGGTCTGTAGTAAGAAAATAAAACTGGATGAAAATGCCGACATTCATGCCTCTCTTTGTGATTGTGCAGTGCTTCTCAAATAGCACCGGGTCAAATGAGCTAGGAGCCTGTCGGACTTATGCTCGAAAGCATAAGTCCGACAGGCTCCTAAGTATCCCAATGATAAAACAGCCTACCCTCTACTTAATGTTTCGGCCATTTCTTTAGCACGATATACGGCTTTGCCCATGGCTTTCTCCAGGAGCTGGTTCAGACCGCCTTCCTGTAACACACGAATGGCCTGTTCAGTGGTTCCGTTTGGTGAGCACACATTCTTTCTCAGCTGAACAATATCGTCACTATACTGCTGTGCCATAGTCGCAGCGCCAAGTGCCGTTTGAATCGTTAGTCGGCTGGCAACCTCAGGCGGAAGACCAAGCTTCACCCCTACATTTTCAATCGCTTCCATAAACAGGAAATAATAGGCCGGCGCACTGCCTGAGATAGCAATTACAGCATCAATGAGAGACTCGTCTTCAAGCCATTGAGCAATACCCACGGCGTTGAAAAGAGACGCTGTTATCGCCTTCTCAGCTTCCGTGACATGCTCATTGGCAAACAGTCCGCAGGCGCCAAGGCCAAGTAATGAGGGTATGTTAGGCATACTCCGCACAATGGCAAGAGGGTCACTGGCGCTCCAACGATTCAAACAGTCCATGGTGATGCCAGCGGCCACAGAGATCAGCAAGGGTCGTCTCCTCCCTAACACCGGTGCCGTTTCAGCCAGCACTGTTTGAATAAGTTGAGGTTTCACGCACAGCACCACAACATCGGCATCTGCTGCTTTGAGGTTGTCACCCGTGACAGGAACACCGAACCGGTCACTCACCGTCTGGCGGGTTTTTTCACTGGCTGCGGTAGCCATGATTTGTTCTGCCTTCCAGCCTTTATTTAGCATGCCACCAATAATAGCTTGTGCCATATTGCCTGCGCCGATAAAGCTGACCCGGCTTTTTGAATGTGTCATTGTTACCTCTTTTTAACGTTTTCCAAACAGGGCTGTACCGACTCTGACAATAGTAGCGCCCTCGGCAATGGCTACCTCAAGATCGCCTGTCATACCCATGGATAAAGTATCCATATGAAGAGCAAACTGTTGGTTTAGCCTGGTCAGATGGTCAGCCATTGCTTTAAAAGGAAGGCGCTGAGCCTGAGCATCGATCGTAGCGGCTGGAATCGCCATTAACCCCCGTAGTCTCAGGCAGGGGAGTTGCTTTATCGCGTTAACCAAAGCGGGCAGATCCGCTTCTGTTGCGCCAGATTTGCTTGCTTCGGCACTGATGTTTACCTGTAGGCAGATATTGAGCGGCGGGAGGCGCTCAGGGCGTTGCTCATTGAGCCTTGTTGCGATTTTCAGACGATCAACGCTGTGAACCCACTGAAAATGTGAGGCAATATCCCGTGTTTTATTGGATTGAATGGGGCCGATAAAATGCCAGCAGATACCCGGTAGCGCCTTCAGGGTAGCTTGTTTTTCAAGCGCCTCCTGCACATAACTTTCACCAAAGTGGCGTTGCCCAAGATGGTACGCCTCTTCAATGACCGAAGCGGACTTTTTTTTGCTGACAGCCAGTAGCTGTACGTTTTCGGTTCGTCCATTGGCTGCTTTGGCCTGCTCTATACGCTCAAACACTTGCTCAAAAGAGTGTTGTAATGGGTTCATAACGGGTTCATCTGAAAATAATCGTACTCAGAAGCAGTCTTAAACGTCATGCTCCTACCGCGGCTACGATAAATGGGTCTGAAAAGTCGCTGTTGTTCGTCAAATAGTCCCGCTATTGTCCTCACAAAAGCGGCTTTTTATCCTCCATTTCTCGCAGTCCTCGCTACGGGCAGACTTTTAAGACAGCTTCTCACCGCAAACTTTGCCACTGCTGGCCGATAGCTTTCTAAGACATTGTCTTTGGAAAACCGGGAACGCTTTTGTGCCTCGCCACTGACAGGCTCCTAGTGTACTCACTTCATCGTCTGAGGGATAATTTATGGATATTACTGAATTGCTGGCATTCAGCAACAAGCAAGGCGCGTCGGATCTTCACCTTTCTGCCGGAATGCCTCCAATGATTCGGATTGACGGCGATGTTAAACGGGTCAATGTACCGGCCATGGAACACAAAGAGGTTCATGCGCTGATCTATGACATCATGAGCGATAAGCAACGCAAGGAATTTGAAGAACATCTGGAAATCGACTTTTCCTTTGAAGTCCCGAGTGTCGCAAGGTTTCGTGTCAATGCTTTTAACCACTCTCGTGGTGCAGGCGCTGTTTTTAGAACCATTCCGACAAAAATCCTCTCTATGGATGATTTAGGTATGGGCAAGGTGTTTATGGACATTACTGCCAAACCCCGTGGTCTGATTGTGGTTACAGGACCCACAGGTTCGGGTAAAAGTACCACCATGGCTGCCATGCTTGACTACCTGAACGAGACAAAGTACGAACATATTCTGACCATTGAAGACCCGATTGAATTTGTTCACCCCCCAAAGAAGTGCCTGGTTAACCAACGGGAAGTCAACAGAGACACCCATAGTTTTGACAATGCCCTTCGCTCAGCATTACGAGAAGATCCCGATATCATTCTGGTGGGTGAGATGCGAGATCTTGAAACCATCCGGCTGGCACTCAGTGCGGCTGAAACCGGGCACCTGGTCTTTGGCACGTTACACACCACCTCAGCGGCTAAAACCATTGACCGAATCATTGATGTCTTCCCTGCTGATGAAAAGGCAATGGTTCGCTCTATGCTTTCTGAATCACTGGAGGCGGTGATTTCCCAAACCCTGCTGAAGAAAAAAGGCGGCGGTCGTGTGGCGGCCCATGAAATTATGCTGGGCACTTCCGCTATTCGTAATTTGATTCGTGAAGATAAGGTCGCTCAAATGTATTCTGCCATCCAAACAGGCAATGCGATTGGCATGCAGACACTGGATCAGTGCCTGGAGGGGTTAGTCAAAAAGAAAGTCATTACGGCGGAAGTGGCAAAGGAAAAAGCGAAAGACCCGGATAAGTTTTGATCTTCAATTAAGCCGTTGAACGTGGTTGTCCCCATGAACAGTCCCCATGAGTAATAAGGCTTCTGTTAGCCTGTTATCGAATAAGGTGTGTGCCCTTGTGGGGGAACGGCTTAATGCGGCAGGAAGGGAGATTATGAGCCGTTCTGCCCTTTCGAAAATTGTAAAGATTCTTTAAAGAGTTCTATTTATCTTCTATACAAAGTAGCAAATGTTACATTGTGCTTTTCACCGGCTTTTTGGCTTGGAGAATGAGTTGGCGTGTTTCTGGTCGCCAGATCAAGGTGGTGGACAGCAGGGTATTGTGTATGCCACTGACTAATGTGTTTGGTAATATCGAGCAAACAGCTATTGATGTCCAACTGGACGAGATGGCGGATGCTCGAAAAGGTATTCTCTATTTTCTGGGTAATACTCGTGCAGAGTACGTGCAAAAGAAATTTTCGTTCACCAATGCGGCATTGGTGTGTGGTGTAACGGATACGCCTACAATGCCCGGTGACTTGATGGCACTGCCCTCATGGCTCTACCAGCAAACATTGGGTAGAACCTCATTGGGGCGATCCCTGTCTGATATAGGCGGTTTTGCTGCTGAAGAAATTAGCAAAATAGACACGCTGATATCTGAGTTTTTTGCATGGGCGATTCATAGCCTGGCAACATTGTTTGGCCGTTTTAGCTCAACGGTTTCAAATTTCTTGCTCACTCTAAGCGCCGATTCGCTGATGGTGCTGGTGGCCACTGAACTTTCATCAACCTTTAAAGCCGCTGCTCTCGGTGCTGGGCATTATACCCTGCTGGCACAGCTTTACTCAGGCCTGGTTCATGCTGTTAAAGGATTAAAATCGTTTTTTACGCAGCTGTGGAAGGGTCGTAATGTTGATTTGTTAGGCGGCCACCCTTCTACCATTGCCAATGCTTTGGCACGGCACTCTCTGGCGAAAGTGGGCGGTGGTATTATGGATGCCGGTATTAATTTTGGCGTGGCAGTTGGTGCCACAGCCCTTGCTGCTTTTGGCCCGTTGCCGGTTATTGTGATGCATATTCTCAGGGACATTGTGGGTTGGATAGAAGGCGTTATCCAGCGCTATTTAGTGAATACTGCCTTTGAAACAGCCAAAAACGCCTGGCAGGAGATAAAAGCACATCACGCTAGCAGCGCAAATGTAGAACCCATTTTATTAACCGACCATGGTGCGTTCTCGAAATGGTTTCGTAAAGTTATGATTCCCTGTCCGATTATTGCCGCACTGACTGTGAGTTCCGGCTTTGCAGCTCACCCTTTGCGTTTTTTACAAATTTTAGATGACTCTCTCCTTGATAGAGTAACTAATCAAGACGACCCCAACCTTGTTCATACCTGCCATGCTGAGGCTGAAAAAATGCAGGCAGGTTTTCATTCAGGGGTGCAGCATATTGATCATCTGAAATCCTTTGCCGAGGGTTATATCCCGGAGTACTGTAACACGTATAACGTCAAGTTTTGCAGTGATGATCCTGTGATTTCCGCGCGCTTGAACACAATGATGATGGGTGTTACACCCCTAGAAGAGCCGGAAAGCCCCCCGGAGATTCAGCGGGAAGCCAAACTCCGGTTTGTGGGAGGGCCGTTTGGAGGGTACATTGCTTCTTGAAACAGTTATATACCTGTCGCCTTTCAAACGGCAACGTTGTTGGTGGCGTTCATTCGCTCCAGTCACCTCTTCTTTGAGTTCCTTACTTTTTTTGGCTAGTTATACCAATCGATTCTTCTAACTACGCTATTGCGTTGACAAACTGAACGCCAGATCCGCATTAAAACTCCTTGCAATAGCTTGGGCTATTACTCATCGTTCTGCCTTGTTCTGACGCCCAGTTTGCAGACTCTTACGGTAGTTAGAAAAGACGATTGGTATTAAATAATCTTTTGATGGTATCTTTCAAGGAGCCACCAACATTTTTATCAATGGCATTCTTTAAAGTGTTTTTTAGCTGCCTGCCTCGCCAAACTGTCGGCCATATGTTTGGAATCCTGGCCAGGCTATCGGAAGGGCGTGAACTGTGGCAAGGTGGATGTGTATAACTTCAGAGAAATGTAAAACTTCTTTATGATACCCTCTTCATCTTCTATATAAATAAAGTGCATAACTAACTGAAATTCTCACCGATGTTTCTGTTGTTGAGAAACACCTAGGAGCCTGTCGGACTTATGCTTTCGAGCATAAAATTCAGTAGGGCGAGTCAGAATTTTCGATCAATTTGTGCGAATAGTTGACCTATTTAAGCAA
>NZ_JAVLSP010000079.1:0-20149 GCF_031528575.1 Candidatus Sororendozoicomonas aggregata | reverse complement strand
ATTCACTAAAAATTTCCGACTTTTTATCCTCAATTTTCTGCCATCCTCGCTACGGGCGCTATTCTCGGACAGCCTCCTAGGAGCCTGTCGGACTTAAGATAATTTCGGCCTGAAATCCAGGAAGCGCAAGAAAGCGCGAGAAAGCGCGAGAAAGCGCGGCCAGAATTTCCGATCAATTTGCTTAAATAGGTCAACTATTCGCACAAGTTGATTGAAAATTCTGACTCGCCCTACTGAATTTTATGCTTGAAAGCATAAGTCCGACAGGCTCCTAGCGACAGCCTCCATAGGGCAGGGGGCACTTTGGCGGCCTGGCTCTGAGACAATTATGACCAGTTCAGAATCACCTTACCCGATTGCCCGGAACGCATTATTTCAAACGCATTATGGAACTTGTCCACGTGCATTCGGTGGGTAATAACCGGTGAGATGTCAAGACCAGATTGCAACATACTGGTCATTTTATACCAGGTTTCAAACATCTCACGACCATAAATGCCTTTGATGACAAGTCCTTTAAAAATAACCTGGTTCCAGTCAATGGTGATATCACTGGCAGGAATGCCCAGTAAGGCAAGTTTGCCGCCGTGGTTCAGGTTTTCCAGCATTTGCTGAAACGCACGTCCATTGCCTGACATCTCAAGGCCGATATCAAAGCCTTCAACCATGCCTAGACGTTTCATTACCTCATTAAGGGACTCTTTTGCCACATTTATTGCGGCAGTTGCCCCTGTTTTACGTGCCAGATCCAGGCGGTACTCGTTGATATCGGTAATCACCACGTGGCGAGCACCCACGTGTTTGCAAATTGCCGCTGCCATAATACCAATGGGGCCTGCGCCGGTGATTAAGACATCTTCGCCAACAAGGTCGAAGGATAATGCGGTATGTACCGCATTACCGAAGGGGTCAAAAATAGAAGCAAGGTCATCACTGATATCATCAGGTATGGGGAAGGCATTGACTGCAGGAATGGACAGATACTCAGCAAACGCGCCGTCACGGTCGACGCCTACGCCTACGGTAAAATTACACAGATGGCGGCGGCCAGCGCGACAGTTACGGCAGTGACCGCAGGTAATATGACCCTCCCCAGAAACACGTTGCCCAAGTTTAAAGCCTTGGACTCCCTTACCCAGTTCAACAATTTCTCCAACGAATTCATGACCTACATGCATCCCTACTGGTATGGTTTTCTGGGACCAATCGTCCCAGTTAAAAATATGAATATCCGTACCACAAATCGCGGTTTTACGGATTTTTATGAGTAAATCATTATAACCGACTTCAGGCATCGGCCTTTCGGCCAGCCAGATGCCTGGCTCCGGTTTCAGCTTGGCAAGTGTTTTCATTACACCCCTTAACTTTTTGTCTTATATCATAAATCAGTGAATAACGTCTAATTCGCGACCGACTTTTGCAAAGGCAGCAATGGCCTTGTCGATATGCGTTTTTGTGTGAGCAGCGGACATTTGTGTCCGAATGCGCGCCTGGCCTTTAGGCACTACCGGGAAAGAGAAGCCAATCACGTAAATGCCCTCCTGAAGCATTCTATCAGCAAACTGACCTGCCAGGGATGCGTCACCAAGCATTACAGGAATAATGGGGTGATCGGCACCGGCCAACTTAAAGCCCAGCTTGCTCATTTCGGTACGGAAGTGATCCGTATTGTCTTTCAAGCGTTTGCGTAACTCATCACCCGTTTCCAGGATATCCAATACTTTGATGGAGGCTGAGGCAATGGTCGGTGATAAGGTGTTGGAAAAAAGATAAGGGCGGGAGCGGTTTCTCAACCAGTCCACCAATGCTTTATGACCGGTGGTATACCCTCCAGAAGCACCGCCTAGCGCTTTACCCAAGGTGCCGGTGATAATATCCACCCGCCCCATCACGCCACAGTGTTCATGGGTGCCACGGCCGGCTTCACCGATAAAGCCTGTGGCATGGCAGTCATCCACCATCACCAGCGCGTTGTATTTATCAGCCAGGTCACAGATGCCTTTGAGGTTGGCAATCACACCGTCCATGGAGAAGACACCATCGGTGGCAATCAGCTTGTAGCGAACACCGGCCGCGTCAGCTTCTTGCAGGCGAACCTCCAGATCAGCCATGTCATTGTTGGCATAACGGAAGCGCCTGGCTTTGCACAATCGTACACCATCTATAATACTGGCATGGTTCAGGGCATCGCTAATAATAGCATCTTCCGGCCCGAGCAGGGTTTCAAAAAGGCCACCATTAGCATCGAAGCAGGAGGGATAAAGAATTGTATCTTCCATGCCCAGAAACTCAGACAGGCGTTTTTCCAGCTGCTTGTGGACAGACTGAGTACCACAAATAAACCGCACAGAAGCCATACCGTAGCCGTACTTATCCAGCGCTTTCTTACCGGCATCTATCAGCTCAGGCGCATTGGCCAGGCCCAGATAGTTATTGGCGCAGAAGTTAAGGACCTCTGCCCCGGACTCCACCTTGATATCCGCCTGTTGCTGAGAAGTGATAATCCGTTCACTCTTATAAAGACCTTCTTTTTTTAGACCATCGAGCTGTTTTTGTAACTGCGTGTAAAACTCGGCTTTCATGTGCATAACTCCGGTTAGAGTGGGTATCACTGCCGTCAATAGGGGTTGGGTAAGTCCTACAAAATGGACTACATTTGTACCCGCATTAGACTTTCTTCAGAACCTGAGGTAGCGGCAATTTATAGTCTACCGCCGTCATCCCCGCGCAGGCGGGGGCCACTGTGGTGGTGGATTCCTGCCTTCGCAGGAATGACGAGCTGCGGGTATTTTCTGAAATGCGGCTACCTTGAAAGCTGTTCATAAAAGATCAGAATCAGCTTCTTAAAAGGCTCCTGAGCGCGGGTTGCGTGAAATGAACAATAGCAAATCATGGTTTTTTCTGCGTTTCAAAGAATCAGCCCATAACAGCGCCAATATCCCATAAATAGCAGCCTTTCCTCGTCGCCTGGTGGTATCAAGCCGCCCGGAAAAGCCCGGGTAAACAAGGTGTTTCTCCTGTGACATAGCGCTAGCCCGGATATTTCATAAACATGCTCCTGGCCTTGCTTGCTCCTTGCGGCTCTGCGCAATTCTCAGGGCAGTTTATGAAATATCCGGGCTAGGAGCCTGTCCGAGAATAGACTACCCTACTGCGGTTGCGATAAATTGGTTTAAAAATTCCTGCTTCTTCGTCAAATAGCCCCACTATTATCCTCAGAAGCAGAAATTTTTATCCTCAATTTCTCGTAATCCTCGCTACGGGCGCTATTCTCGGTCAGGCTCCTAGGGGCAAGCCAGGATCGTAGCGAAAAAGCAGAATCCTTCCATTATGTTGACGGGAACCAAGGGATGATTATTATCCTCTTCATTTCGCCCGCGCTCGCGCCGACTCATGATAAACCATTTTATGCCAACAGTCCCCATTCTCAATGTGGTTGCGGGGAGTGTTCGGGTGAGTCAGTGCGACATGATTACAGACAGGGCCTCTCTGGAGAGTGGCTGATGATGAGTAGAATAATGTCCTGATTTAATCGATCTCAGGTTATGCGCCGTTGACAACACTCTGGCAAATCGGCACAATTCTGACCCTTGATTATTCTAGGGAAAGTGGGGATGGTCTGGCATGCCTTACCCGGGGTGCGCCAGCTATCGCGGCAAACCCCACTTTTCCTGACAGGGTGTCCGTAGCCTCCCTGTTAAGACTGTTTGAAATTTTATTTCCAGGAGCATCACGGTGGCAAATTCACCCTCCGCTAGAAAACGTGCCCGTCAGGCAGAAAACCGACGTCAACATAATGCTGGCCTGCGTTCCATGGTTCGTACTTCCATCAAGAAGGTTCTGCGTGCTATCGAAAGCAAGGATCATGCTATGGCCACAGCTGCCCTGCAGGCGGCTGTACCTGTAATCGACCGTATGGCTGATAAAGGCATCATCCACAAGAACAAGGCTGCTCGCCACAAAAGTCGCCTGAATGCACAGGTTAAGGCGATCTCGGCTTAATTGTTGGCATTGTCAAAAAAACCGGCCCTTCGTCGGTTTTTTTGTGCCTGATCTTTAGAAGCAGTCTTAAAAGTCTGCCCGTCGCGAGGATTGCGAGAAATGGAGGATAAAAAGTCGCTTTTGTGAGGAGAATAGCGGGGCTATTTGATGAACAAGCAGGAATTTTTAGACCAATTTATCGCGACCGCAGTAGCGCGGTCTATTCTCGGTCAGCCTCCTAGGAGGCATTGGTTCTGAATTTTTCTAACGCTACTTCTGTTTCCTCGGCCAAATCAAACTAAATTGTGCGCCACCTAATGGGCTATGGCTGACTTTAGCTCGCCCGTTATGCCAGTACATAATACGCTGAACAATGGACAATCCCAGTCCATAACCGCCCGATTTACGGGTTCGGCTGTCATCAAGTCGTGAAAAAGCAGTAAAGACCCGCTCCCATTGCTCTTTTGGAATACCAGGACCATCATCGTCTACATCAATACGGCAGTTATCCTGAGTCGCAGAGAATTTGACCTGAATCCGGGTATCGGCGTATCGACAGGCATTGCCCACTAGGTTTTGAATCGCACGGTGCAGATAGCGCGGATCAATATCAGAGAACTGCCGCCGCTCAGAGGTTGAGCAGGGTAAATGCTCTATCTGAATACGGCTTTGTAACCGCAGGTGTTCACTGACGACCTGGGCGGCAATGGTATCCACGTTCAAGCGTTTGAACCGCAGTGTGGGTGCACCTTGTTCCAGATTGGCATAGGTCAGAAACTCATCCACCAGTGTATCAAGCTCGACGATATCCTTATCCATGCCTGCCAGCTGCATTTCGCGCTCAGTAACTGACTCCGCGTCAGCGATCATCTCCAGAGCAAAACGCAACCGTGCCACGGGGGTGCGTAGCTCATGGGAAACGCCCCTGATCATTTCTTTCTGAACGCCCAGTAACCGCTCAATGTGACCGGCCATATCATTAAAAGCCATAGCCAGACTGCCAATGGAGTCCGCGCCGGAAACATTCACCCGTACGGCAAAATCTCCGCCGCTGAACCGTTTGGCCGCGCGTTCAAGTTTTCGAAGCCGCCGCTCTATTCCCCTCACCAGGGTATAAATGGTCAGGCTCAACGACAGCAGGACAAATAGCCCTATGGTAATGACCAGTTGTGGTGGATAAGGGTTCAGTAGCTCAACAGGCCCGAGCCGTATCACCTTTTCAGCGTGATGAATCTGCCCGAACAGCGTTATGGTTTCCGTTGCATTATCTACGAGGGTGACAACATTCCCCTGGCGCAATTGATTCACCAGCAAGGGTTGTTTCAGGCCAGTCTCTGCTAACGTTAAAAGGCGCGCCTGATAATTGAAGGCTTTTTCCTGAAGTGACGCCATTGTGTCAAAACGCTTTTGCTCAGGGATATCTGCCATCAACGTCTGCAGTAAGCTCATGGTGCCTGTCATCATGGCCTCAGAAATTGAGTCCACCTGCCCCTTCAGGAGAGTGCCTGGCTCAACCTGGGTGTACACGAGTGCCTGGTTGTCATCAAGCATGTTAATCACCACCTGCCAATGGTGCAGCCGGTCTTTGTTAGCGTCACTGAGGGTGACATCCGCGCTGTTAACCAGAGAGAAGGGTATTGATAACCGGTGACCCCAGTAGTCAAGCCATGACTGGCGCTCATGTTCAGGTAACCGGGTGACTTTCTCAGCAACCAGCTTGAGTGTCCCTTTCACCATAGATTCGCGGTAGTCCGCCAGCCGGGAGCTATTAACAATAGATACTGTAATCCCTGACAACAGCGAGACCAGCACCAGCGAAAACAGCAAACCGCCGTATATACGTAAAAATATACTGCTCACGGTCACCCACTTTTCACAAAAAGGTAGCCTTTACTGCGAACGGTTTTTATCAGACGGGGGTGCATGGGGTCATCGCCTATTTTTGGACGGATGCGGGAAACGCGCACATCAATGGAGCGGTCCTGACCATCGTATTCAATCCCTCTCAAGCAGGAAAAAATCTCTTCACGGCTAAGCACTCGCCCGGCATTTGAGCATAATAACCAGAGCAGATCGAATTCAGCGCTGGTCAGCTCAATGCTGTTGCCGTTTAGCCAGGCTTCCCGCATGGCATTATCCACCATCAGTGGGCCAAAATGCAGGCGAGAATGCCTTGTTGACTGCTCCGATCCAGTCCCCGGCGCTTTGCGGCGCAATAATGCACGAATTCGTGCCAGCAGTACCCGTGGGCGGACAGGTTTAGCCACATAGTCATCGGCCCCCATTTCCAGACCCAGCACTTCATCAAGATCATCGGTACGGGCTGTCAGCATTAAAATAGGGTTTTTAAACTGACCACGGACACGTCGGCAAATAGACACACCATCTTCACCAGGCAGCATTAAATCCAATACCACCAGGTTCGGTCGCTCAGTTAAAATGCGGTCCACAGCTTTGGCGCCATTACTTTCGATGGATACCTGTAATCCGTTGTTTTCCAGATATTCCCGTGTCAAATTAGCCAGACGTTCATCATCTTCTACAATCAGGACGCGCCCTGCTTCACTCTCTAAAGCCATTGCTTTTTTCACACTTTTGTAAACTGTTGTCATTTACAGGGCATTTTAACACTACCTGCCTGTCTCAGTCCTGATTTGACAACAGGTAGTAACAATAAATTCCGAAAGGCTGGTAATCCTGTACGAAAAAAGAAAAAATAGAGAAACCCGTTAGTTATACGCAACCATTATAAAAAAAATGCCCTGTTTTGAGACCCCTTGAAAAAAAGTGGCCTTGATTCCGTCCGTTGACAGCAAGTTTGCAACCACTAACCGGTTCAAAATTGCCAGAGTACAAACCGTATTTGTCCCCTTGAAATTCCGGGCATGGCGCATTATCTTGTGTATATGAATGAGGCTGTCATACCATATATAGTGTCTATAGAGGATTGTGACACCCACATCAGGGATGAATGCTCACCCACTGGACCAGCAGACAGGCCTGCGGGTGATTTTCTCTCAGAAGCAGTCTTAAAAGTCTGCCCTTAGCGAGGACCGCGAGAAATGGCGGATAAAAAGTCACTTTTGTGAGGAGAATAGCGGGACTATTTGATGAACAAAAGCGACTTTTTAGACCCATTTATCGTAGCCGCGGTAGGAGCATGACTTTTAAGACTGCTTCTCAGTATGCCCGTCAAAATGAGGGGAATCTTACTGAATAGCTCTCGTGCATGTTGGATGTCTGTCGCACGGGAATATGTCTGCCACCATCGCTCTACTTCATAGCCACCATCGATTGAGTCTACAGGTACGGATTTGATGAACAAAAACATCCTGGTCAGTAAACGTGACGGAGGACAGGAACAGCTGGATCTTGAAAAGATTCACCGGGTAATCACCTGGGCAGCCAGTGGACTGAGCAATGTGTCTGTTTCTGAAGTTGAGTTGAAATCGCACATTCAGTTCTATGATGGCATACAGACTACGGATATCCATGAAACCTTGATAAAGTCGGCCGCTGACCTTATTTCTGAGCAGGCACCCGATTATCAATACCTGGCGGCTCGCCTGGCGATTTTCCACCTGCGGAAAAAAGCTTATGGTCAGTTTGAACCCCCTCGCCTTTATCAACAGGTAACGCGCCTGGTAGAGCTCAAAAAATACGACAGTCACCTGCTGACTGATTACAGTGAGGCTGAATTTGATGAGATGGACAGCTACCTGGATCACAGTCGCGACATGAACTTCAGCTATGCTGCCGTCAAGCAGCTCGAAGGTAAATACCTGGTACAAAACCGGGTGACGGGTGAATATTTTGAGAGTCCACAAATACTGTACATGCTGATCGCCGCCTGCCTGTTTGCCAGCTATGACAAAACTCGCCGCATGGACTATATACGCCGGTTTTATAATGCCTCCTCCACCTTCAAGATTTCACTGCCGACACCGATCATGGCTGGTGTTCGTACACCGACCCGCCAGTTCAGCTCCTGCGTATTGATTGAGTGTGGTGACTCCCTGGACTCTATTAACGCGACATCCAGCGCTATCGTTAAATATGTTAGCCAGCGTGCGGGTATTGGTATTAACGCGGGGCGTATTCGCGCTATTGGTAGTTGCATACGAAACGGCGAAGCTTTCCATACTGGCTGTATTCCTTTCTACAAGCACTTCCAGACTGCCGTGAAGTCTTGTTCTCAAGGTGGCGTGCGCGGTGGCGCGGCCACCTTGTTCTATCCAATTTGGCACTATGAAGCAGAAAATCTCCTGGTGCTGAAAAATAACCGGGGGGTAGAAGAAAATCGGGTGCGCCATATTGATTACGGTGTTCAGTTTAACAAGCTGATGTACCAGCGTCTGATTGAAGGTGGTACGATCAGCCTGTTTTCGCCGAGTGATGTGCCTGGCCTGTACGATGCTTTCTTTGAAGACCAGGAAACATTTGAACAGCTGTACGTAAAGTACGAGCAAGATGATAGCATTCGCAAGAAAACCCTCAAAGCCATTGAACTGTTTTCCCTGTTTGCTTCAGAGCGTGCCAGCACCGGTCGTATTTACTTGCAGAATGTTGATCACTGTAACACCCATAGTCCCTTCGATCCGACAGTCGCACCGGTTCGTCAAAGCAATCTCTGCCTTGAAATTGCCCTGCCGACCAAGCCGTTAGCCCATACCCTTGACGAAGCGGGTGAAATCGCCTTGTGTACACTGGCAGCGTTTAACCTGGGCGCACTGAGTAGTCTGGACGAACTGGAAGCCCTTGCTGAACTTCTGGTGCGCGCACTCGATAGCCTGCTCGATTATCAGGATTACCCTCTCCCTGCTGCTCGCAATGCCACAATGGCTCGTCGTCCATTGGGTGTAGGCGTCATTAACTTTGCCAATTACCTGGCGAAAAATGGCGTGCGCTATTCTGATGGTTCAGCCAACGGGCTGACACACCGTACCTTTGAGGCCATTGAGTATTACTTGCTTAAAGCCTCGAACAAGCTGGCAAAAGAGGCTGGTACCTGTACCCGATTTAATGAAACCACCTACGCCCAGGGCATCTTGCCTATCGACACCTATAAAAAGGATCTCGATACTATTTGCGATGAGCCTCTGCACCTGGACTGGGAAAGCCTGCGTACCGATATTCGTGAGAGTGGTTTGCGTAACTCGACCCTGACGGCATTAATGCCTTCAGAAACCTCATCACAGATCAGCAATGCCACCAATGGCATTGAGCCGCCACGGGGCTTTGTCAGTGTTAAAGCCAGCAAAGACGGTATCCTCAAACAGGTAGTCCCTGACTTTGAAGCGCTTCGTGATAATTATGAACTGTTATGGGATATCAGGGGCAATGACGGTTACCTGCAACTGGTGGCTATTATGCAAAAATTTGTCGACCAGACTGTCTCTGCTAACACCAATTATGACCCCGGTCATTTTGAGGGGGGTAAAGTTCCCGTCAAACTGTTACTCAAGGATTTGCTGACGGCCTACAAGCTGGGGGTCAAAACACTGTATTACCATAACACCCGCGATGGTGCGTCGGATGCCCAGCATGATCTTGATGATGGCTGTGTCGGCGGTGCCTGCAAGATTTAATCAGATTGCCAAGGTCTGAGGTGTTAACCGGTTAGCCTTGATCAGGCGACCGGTATTCGGTCCATTACTAAAACCAGAAGCGTGGCAGCAATGCTGTCTTGGATGAACTCCAACTCATGAGCTACACAACATTTAATCAGACGTTTTTTGACGCCACGGCAGAACCCATGTTCTTTGGCCGTAATGTGAATATCGCCCGCTACGATATTCAGAAGTACCCTGTCTTTGAGAAACTAATCGAAAAACAGCTGTCGTTTTTCTGGCGCCCCGAAGAAGTTGACCTGTCCACAGACAGTCGGGATTTTGCTGCATTGCCTGAGCATGAAAAGCACATTTTTCTCAGCAATCTGAAATACCAGACGTTGTTGGACTCCGTGCAGGGGCGGTCACCGAATATCGCTCTACTGCCGGTTGTTTCCATACCTGAGCTGGAAACCTGGATTGAAACCTGGGCCTTCAGTGAGACGATTCACTCACGCTCCTATACGCATATTATCCGCAATATTGTCACGGAACCCAGTGAGGTGTTTGATGATATTGTCACTAACAAGGCCATCATTGAACGGGCTAATGATATTACCTGTTACTATGACGAGTTGATCAGCGGTATTAATCTGTACAATCAGCTCGGTGAAGGTGTCCATACCGTGAACGGCAAAAGAGTGGCCGTGTCTGTCAAAGACCTCAAACGCAAGCTGTATTTGACCTTGGTTTCTGTCAATGTGCTTGAAGCGATCCGCTTCTATGTCAGCTTTGCCTGCAGTTTTGCTTTTGCTGAGCGTTCTACCATGGAAGGCAATGCCAAAATTATCAAGCTGATTGCCCGTGACGAAGCCTTGCACCTGATCGGCACCCAACACATGCTGCAAATCATGGCTGAGGGCAAGGATGACCCGGAAATGGCAGACATTGCCCGGGAACTCCGCCAGGAGGCCCATGATATTTTTATCACTGCGGCTGAGCAGGAAAAAGATTGGGCGGACTACCTGTTCCGTGATGGTTCCATGATTGGTTTAAACAAAGATATTCTGGGCCAGTACGTCGAATACATTACCAACCAGCGTATGACGGCTATTGGTTTTGATGCGCCGTTTGGCATCAAACAAAACCCACTGCCCTGGATAAACAGCTGGCTAAACAGTGATAATGTCCAGGTTGCCCCCCAGGAGGTTGAAGTCAGCTCGTATCTGGTAGGACAGGTAGACAGCGATGTGAAGTCCGAAGACTTCAGTGACTTCTCACTATAACCCTAACACCCACTGATCGCGGAGCACTCTATGGCCCATATTGTGAAAATTATGGACGGTTTCAGCTTTATACCTCGCTCTGAGTTGACGTTGCTGGAAGCACTTGAATCACATAAAGTGGACGTAGAGTACCAGTGTCGCGAAGGCTTCTGTGGTAGTTGTCAGGTAACATTACTGGAAGGAGAGATAGAGTACGTTGTCGAACCCATTGCCTTTGTCCCTGACGGACGTATTCTTACCTGTTGTTGTCACCCAAAAAGTGATATAACCCTTGGGATTCCCGGGGGCTTCAGGCTGAAGAAAACAGAGCAGTGATACCTGGAGGGTATTTTACGGGATATTTTACGGCTGCCTTGCCATAGCGCGACGTGGGTATTGGCCTGGTATTTTGGGTATGCTCCACCATCTTTAACCCTGAATTCAGCCGTTGATCGCTTTTAACCTGTTGGAAGGTTCGTTCCCCGTGGAAGAAACAGCGCTCAACGGCTCAATTGTGGTTAAAAAATCAGCAGTAAAACCAGTTGGCGTCTACTATTGAAGACAGAAACTAGTGCAAACAAGCGTTAATAGACATACAACCATCACCTTGGTCACTCCGGCGAAAACAGGAGTTCATTTTCTGGTAGATTCCCGCCTTCGCGGGAATGACGACTGTATGGGTATTAGCGCTTAACAGCACTAGGAGCCTGTCGGGCTTAAGCTTTCGAGCATAAAATTCAGTAGAGCGAGTCAGATTTTTCGATGGATTTGTGCGAATAGTTGACCTGTTTAAGCAAATTCATCGGAAAATATGGCCGCTCTTTCTGGGTTTAAGGCCGAAATTGCCTTAAGTCCGACAGGCTCCTGGGCATCCACAGGGCTTACTGTAATAATAAAAATGTTTATCCCGTTAACACGGTCAAAAAAATACCCCAAAAAAAATCCCAGCCATAAATTGATCGTGTTGCTGGTTGCCCTGACCTGTGAAAACACAGGGGCTGAGCAGTCACAGATACCTGTTTTCTCTACCTCGACCTTCTCCCTCATTGGTGAGGCCAAATACCCTGATAACTTTTCTCACTATGATTACGTCAATCCGAATGCGCCCAAAGGTGGCACTCTTAATCTGGCGGAACTGGGTACTTACGACACGCTGAATCAGTTCAACAGTAAAGGGCGAGCGGCTTATGGGCTTTATTGGGTCTATGATCGGCTAATGACTCGCTCTGCCGATGAGCCTTTTACGCTCTACCCGTTACTGGCCAGGCAACTGCATTACCCTGCATCTTTCAAGTGGGTGACCTTCGATCTGCACGAACATGCCCGATTTCATGATGGCAAACCATTGACGGCTGATGATGTTGTTTTCTCCTTTGATTTGCTTAAACAGCAAGGCTCCCCCCTTGCCCGAAATAACCTGCGCGACGTTATCAGTGCCACAGCCAATACGCCTTATAAAGTGACCTTTCATCTCGGGGAAGACGCGGGTAAAAAAGCACTGGCCGCCATTGCTTTTCAACCGGTGTTCCCTAAACATATCTGGAAAAACCAGCCCTTTAATGTAGCCTTAACTCTGCCCCCTGTTGGGAGTGGCCCTATGAAAGTCAGCGCCGTCAAGCTTGGGCAATCTATTACCTATGAACGTGTCAAAAACTACTGGGGTGGGGAGTTAGCCTCACGCAAGGGGCTGTATAATTTCGACCGGATTCATGTGAACTACTACCGTAACCTGCAAACGGCCAGAGAAGCCTTTAAAATTGGTCAGGTGGATATCAGCTATGTCTTCGACGCTAAAGCCTGGCACGAGCAGTTTACCTTTGATGCGACCAGAAAAAAGCAGGTGATCAAAGAAACGCTGCCCTTTCTTCGCCCGCCGGGCATGAAGGGGCTGGTCTTTAATACGCGCCGCTCACTGTTTCAGGACCGGCGTGTTCGGGAAGCCTTGCTGCATCTCTACGATTTCCAATGGATTAACCAGCACCTGATGCACGGCCACGCACAACGCACGCGGAGTTTCTTTGCCCATACCCCAATGATGGCTACCGGCTTGCCCTCCGCGGCAGAGTTGGCATTGTTACAACCCTATCAACAGACGTTACCTGCCTGTTTTTTCACCACAGTGCCTGCTCTACCTGACAGCAACGGCAGTGGTTGTGATCGTGCCAGTAAAAGTAAAGCCATTGCCTTGTTAGCCCAAGCCGGCTGGCGGCTCAGTAACGGCAAAA
This sequence comes from Candidatus Sororendozoicomonas aggregata, assembly GCF_031528575.1. Taxonomy (NCBI): domain Bacteria; kingdom Pseudomonadati; phylum Pseudomonadota; class Gammaproteobacteria; order Oceanospirillales; family Endozoicomonadaceae; genus Candidatus Sororendozoicomonas; species Candidatus Sororendozoicomonas aggregata. The sequence goes on along the minus strand of NZ_JAVLSP010000079.1, from coordinate 7,129 downwards.
TGGCGCACGAAATAACGGGAAAGCCCTTTACGTTTACGATTCTTGCTGACTCTTTTGAGGCGGAGCGTCTTATCATGCCGTTTCGAAAAGCGCTGGCAAGTATTGGCATTCAGGTTAAAATTCAAACCCTCGATATCAGTCAATACCGTAACCGGATAAAAACCTTCGATTTCGATATGGTCAGCTGGTGTTTTTTCCACTCCCCCTTTTTAGGTGCTGAGCAAGCCAATAGCTGGAGCAGCCAGGCGGCAGATGAGCGACACTCCAACAATCTGGCAGGGGTCAAGCACCCCGCTATCGATGCGCTGGTCAACCGGCTGCGTCAGCCCCTCAGTTATGACGATATGGTCACCACAGGTCGGGCTTTAGACCGGCTTTTACTGTGGGGTATCTATATGATTCCCCAGTGGCACAGTGAGAAGGTTCATGTGGCTTATTGGCAGCACATTGAAAGGCCGAAAACAGGGAGGCCTTTTTATCCGATACTGGAGTCAATGTGGGAAAGCAGTCATTAAAGTATGTCCCGATGATTAAGACGTCTTGTCAGTGAGCGAACGCCTTGGGTGAGGTCGTTACTGTTGCCACGCTTTCTCGCGCTTTCTCGCGCTTTCTCGCGCTTTCTGGATTTTAGGCCGAAATTGTCTTAAGTCCGACAGGCTCCCGGGGTGCTTTTTTTCTAGCGCATTATTGATAACTATCAAAGAAGCGCTTTCAGGAAAGCTTTACCCTCCCTTCCCGGAAAATAACCCATGCCGAATCAATAACCGGCTACGTCTTGTCAAGGTCTTTCTAAAAAGGTATTCCTGATGGTAAAAAATTCCCAGCGTCAGGCCATGTTATTTGGTTTATCCGCTGTATTGCTGTGGTCGACAGTGGCTACCGCTTTCAAAATCAGTCTTAACTATTTAACCCCTGTTCAATTAGTCTTATTTGCCAGCATAACCTCGGTTATCACACTTAGCCTATGGGTCAGTTACCAGCAACGTTGGCATCAGGTGGTGCTCGCTTTTAAAAAAAAGCCATTCTATTATCTCCTGATGGGGCTGCTTAACCCCTTCTTGTACTATATCGTGTTATTTAAGGCGTATGACTTGCTGCCAGCTCAACAGGCTCAGCCCCTTAATTATACGTGGGCACTGACCTTGACCCTCCTTGCTGTACCTCTTCTGAACCAGAAGCTGACCAAAATTGATATGTTGGCCTGCTGTCTTGGTTATACCGGCGCGTTGATTATTGCCACAGGCGGTAATCTTATGGCGCTGAATTTTAACAGTCCTCTGGGAGTCACCCTGGCCTTAACCAGTACACTGTTATGGGCGCTGTACTGGGTGTATAACACTCGCAACACCGATGATCCTGTGGTCAGCCTGCTGCTGTGTTTTTTGTGCTCCATGCCCTTGATCATTTTTGCCAACATTTATGCGGGCGGGTTTTCTATCCAGTGGCAGGGGATAGCTGGAGCGATCTATGTCGGTTTATTTGAAATGGGTATCACGTTTGTACTTTGGCTAACGGCACTGAAAAAAGCCACACATATTGCCCGTATCAGTAATTTAATTTTTATTTCTCCGTTTTTGTCATTGCTGTTTATTTCATGGGTTCTGGGTGAGTCCATAGCCCCTTCAACTTTTATTGGGCTTATCATTATTGTTGTCGCTGTTATTGTCCAACAGCAGCAAAAAACAACGGGTGCTATCAATGATAACAACAAAGAGAAGTACTCTCAGATCGCTTGAGGCGGACATTGCATAACTCAAGGGGTTCTATGAACCTGAACTCGGGTTAAAAAACCGTGTCGGTCTGTGGCGGTTTTATAAAACGGCAATATCCCGATAAAACTGCTCTTGGGCAGAAATGACTTTTTCAAGGTACTGGCGTGATTCCATGCTTGGGTGATCCTTCGTCAGCGCCTGGTAAACATCTTCAGGGAGCATATTGTTAATGGTCGATATTGCCTGTCTTTTTCCATCCCCAAAGGTCTGAAAAACTCTGCTTGCGCCACCATTATATGCAGAGATTGTTGCGTACTTTAACGACAAAGGGTGTTCAATATCCTTAAGATAACGAGTACTGAGCAAGTGTAAGTACGCAGCTCCTGTATCAATGTTATTCCGGGGTTTAAGCAGGTACTCCTTGGTCGGCATATCCAGCCGGTTTTTCACGAGTGAAAAGACATCTTTACCTGCTGTATGCTGAATAACCTGCATCAAGCCGTAGGCATTGGCATGACTTGTTGCAAGGGGATTAAAGTTGCTTTCCGTGCTAATAATTGCATAGAGTAAACTGGCATCGATATTGTAGTGGTAGGAAGAGCGCTTAATAATGCTTGAGTACTGGTACTTTTCTTCAAGGTTGTGATCAGGTACCAGGTCAATAGCTATACTGTACACAGTTCCCTTTGCCTGCAGCGATGAACGTAGCTTGTTATTGAGGAGGTGGTCAGCAAAGTACGCCGCCCCGGCATACCCCCTCACAGGTTTTTGATCCTGGTCTAGCACCTGTCCGAACAGTGTCGGCAACGCGTTAGCGGGCATATCGTTTACCGAAAATTCTTCGATGGTTTCTGGACTCCAGGGTGTCAGCAGTAAAGCAATAATGGCAGAGCGCAACTCACCCTCATCTCCTGCTTCGAGATGCACGGTACCCTGCTCGTAGTTAATAAATACACGGGCATTGCGCGTGTTGGTAGAATTGGACTTTCGTTCTGTGTACTCAGTATCCAAACGGTAGGCAAGTATTGACCGGCTCAGTGCCGATAACAGCGTAGTAAATGCGGTCTCCTGATCGGGCTTTCTGGTGTTACCTGTCATGACATGGAAACAGGTATTACTGGCAGAAGGGACAATGCCAGGGGCTGGCTCTTGTGAAACGCTGTTGGTGATAAAAGGTAGTGTGACCAAAGCCACCAAGGCTCGAAAAGAAATGTGCATAATTCTTGTTGCTAATAATCCTTGCTATTTCAATTGCTGGGAGCCTGTCGGACTTTGCTTTTGAGCATAAAATTCAGTAGGGCGAGTCAGAATTTCTGATCAATTTGTGCGAATAGTTGATCTATTTAAGCAAATTGATCGGAAATTCTGGCCGTACTTTCTTGCGCTTTCTCGCGCTTTCTGGATTTCAGGCCGAAATTGTCTTAAGTCCGACAGGCTCCTGGTTACAACTTTCTGTTTTGTGTAATATCCACTGGCTTTTCTCATTGCGGCAAAATTGCTGGCGCAGCCCAAGGGGGCAAAGTTAACTTAAGTTAAAGAGTGCTGTGGTATAAGTTATTCCCCATCAGAAATGATCTTATTCAGATAGAATAAGGGTGAAAAGTCAAAGGCAGAATCAGGGTTTTTACGGATAATGGTGACTGTAATGTGCGACAAGCGGCTAATTTTATGAGAATAACAAGATAAAGCGCTGTGTCTCTCTGATTGCTAGGAGCCTGACCGAGAATAGCGCCCGTAGCGAGGATTACGAGAAATTGAGGATAAAAATTTCTGCTTCTGAGGATAATAGTGGGGCTATTTGACGAAGAAACAGGAATTTTTAGACCAATTTATCGCAACCGCAGTAGGGTAGTCTATTCTCGGACAGGCTCCTAGGAGCCTGACGGCTTTGCGTTTTGAGAAATACTTGTTGATGTTGCTTGCGGTGATCAGGTGGTGGTTATAACGGTTCAGTGGCAGAGCTTAGCTGACAAACGGTCGTGGCAGTGGTGGTTGTGAACGTATGGGTTGTGCAGGTAGCTGACTTAACACTGACCTGCTGCAAAAAAGCCGGATTTAAACCGTTTATAACCAGTCTGTCAGCATAATTCCCGCACTGATTCGGCTGACACTGTCGTTATAATCAATCAGGCTTTCGCCATACCCGTTAAAGTACTGGACGTATCCTTTAAAGCGTTGGTTGATGGGAAAAGTCCAATCCAGCTGGATGGCGCCTTTGTTTTCAGAGCGTAGATTATTGCGTACCATCAGTCCCAGATTATAGTCGCCCATTTTGTAGCCGAAATGCAGCTCTCCATACCCCATATAATCAACAATATCTGGATTATCATCGCCTTCTGCGTCGCCGGGGTATTCCTTTTTCTTTTCGGGGATTCTCCACCAGGGTTTAAAACTCATGTAAAAATTATCCTTCTCCAGGATAAAATTCGCATATACCCTGTTCCAGCCGCGTGATAATCCCCCTGCGCGCCCATTAGACTGATGACTGATACCCACAGCCGTTGCCCTGAGATTTAGCCCAAACACATTCTGATGCATGGGGAAAATCAGAAAGGCTTCGGGTTCATGGTTTGTTTCACGAAAGGGTGATGAATTATCAATATTATACGCCTGCCACCAGGAAGTATTGGTATAGGCTACATACAGATCGCCCTTCCCTTGAAAAATTCCTGTTGCCACAGGTGCTTTGATGCTGATTTGAAATTTGATTTCTGCCGGGGAAAGATGACCCTGCAAATTTCCATTATCCGTCCCCCAATGATCATGATCAATACTCGTCGCATAGGATAATGGTAGAAGGTAATTGGGCTTATGGGGTGAGATAGTAAAGGGGTTGTTCCGAGTGGCCCGTTCACTTTTTATTCTGTCTGCCAGCAAGTCTTTGTTTTCATTTTCCTCACTTTTTCCGTTATCAGCCGGAACTGCTTCGTGACCGGTTGCGCTCAGGCACTGGGCACGAAGCGCCTGGAGGGTCAGGGTACCATCAGCTGATTTTATCCCTCGTAAAAGACATTGGTCGTAAGTTTCAGCATAGGCCGCAGGCACTGTATATGCCGCCAGAAAACTGAGGGTACACAGCATTTTACTGGTGGGCCATTTTTGTAAAGCCTGTGTTGAAAGAAAGGTCATACTGAATATATTCCTTTGGTTCATTTGACCGAATAATTCGATGGACAATTATCCGGGGGGTTGGGGTGTGGTTTGGTCAGTATGAACGCCAGGAGCCTGTCGGACTTATGCTCGAAAGCATAAGTCCGACAGGCTCCTGGCATCAACAACGTTAAATCCATGGAGGATGACAGGTTCAGTCAATGCTATAGTCAGGATACTGTGTTCTGGCACCGTGCATCATAAACCGGCAACAGCCCCATGAACAGGGTTAAGAAGCTGTTCACAATCATTTATGGGCTGCAACCGTCGATAAAGCTGGAATGACTGATCCCGAGGCAATATAGCTGGTCATTACGCTAACTCCCATTAAACTGGAAGGTTTCTGTTAATACCCAGGAGCCTGTCGGACTTAAGACAATTTCGGCCTAAAATCCAGAAAGTGCGAGAAAGTGCGAGAAAGTGCGAGAAAGTGCGAGAAAGTGCGGCCAGAATTTCCGATCAATTTGCTTAATAAATAGGTCAACTATTCGCACAAATTGATCGAAAATTCTGACTCGCCCTACTGAATTTTATGCTCGAAAGCATAAGTCCGGCAGGCTCCTTGAGACTGTTCCTGTGCGGGGCTTGCGGCGCTAGATGGAGTAGGGTAATAATCAATACAGGTAACAGGCTTTTGAGACATCGTTTTAAAGAGGCGGAAAAGTCAATGCTGCTCTGGATTCTTTACTAGACTGGCGGTCAAACAGGAAATAAAAGCAACTATCTGCGCAGCCATGAAAATAATATACCAACCGCTTTTTTTATTGATCAGCCTCTATCTTCTGACCGCCTGTGAGTCGCGTTTGCAATCGCCCCCCCCAACGGCGTCAGGAGCTATTTTGCAATCGCCCCCCCCAGCGGCGTCAGGCGCTATTGAGCGTATTCGAGCCTTTGCTTATAAGCACTATGGTCAACAGTTGGTTCTCAGTGACGCGCAACTTGAACAGCTGGCGTGGGTGGAAGAGAGTCAGTTTTATACACCGGAGGCGGCAGGCAGAACGGACATTCACCCTGAAGTGCCTCGAGCTTTATCCCGGTTGTATAACCTTCAACGACTTCGGTCGGGGACACCTGCTGATTACCAGGCTTTCGTTGGGCCTCAGGTTTTGGCTGGGAACCGTGCCATTTTGAGCAAGTCCGGCTTTGAGGCATTATCCCATCCCATTAAGGCCATGAACAAGGCGCACTATGACGTATTGGCAGCAGCCAGTATTATTAGCGGTGTATCCCGATCCCCTGAAGCCATCCGACGTGCCACCCCCTACCTGGGCAGAGCTGTCCCACCGGACAGCGTACAATTTTTAACGGCAACGGCACCCCATGCCGACGATATTTACCCCTTGGCCCATCAGGTCATCAGTCAATATCCCGAGGCAAAAGCGCTGTTTAAGGTTGTGTTTATGCCTGACAGCCATCTTCGTCATATGCTTTACAATGAGGGTTCTCTCTCCATGTACGGTTATCTGGAGCAGGGTATCCGCAGCAGGCAGTTAAGCAGAGGGGATGTTGATCTATGGTACAGTTACTGGGTTGTTAATATTGCCGGTTTCCGTGGTCACCTTTCTGGCCCCGGTTCTTTATACCTTGATCAACACACCTTTGAAGCAATCAACGACCTTCACGGGCTGTTGGTAAGCGTCTTTGAAGGGGATACACAAAACCTCATGCGGCTTTATTTGAAACGGCGGGCACAGAGGCTCGGACTCAATACGCAGCCCTTGTCAGAGAATGAACGCCTTGCCCTGGCAGCCCTTGGCGCGATGATTCGACTTTATACGCCCACAGACGGTAGCGCCCTGGTTGCAGGGTTCAAGCAGCTTGACAGTCATAATAAGGCCCTTTGGGTGAGCCACCGTCTTAAGCAATTGCAAAAGCAGACCTTTCCCTCAGAGACTTACGGGCCTGCGGTGTTTGCTAATGTCCTTAAGCAGGTCAGCCTTGCTGAGACGATCAAAGCGGTTATTCCCCTTTACAACAGCGTGGTTACCGAAGAGCAGCGAATGAGGCAGGCTAATGAGTTGCCGGACACAGTCCCTGTCTCTTTTCAGGCATTGGCACGTCAGGAGAGTGTTGACCGTTTACTTCAACACCCTAAAACCGCCTATCCTATCCTCATCAATCGGGAAACCGGCGTGGCAACGCTGACACCACCGTCACCAGAAAAGTAATATAGAACTTACGCATTGACAGCACCGACAAAAAATGGCCTTAACCAGTCTTTTCCCTCTGAGAAGTCCTTTATAAACTCCCAAGTGGCTTCTTTGAGG
>NZ_JAVLSP010000078.1:0-20297 GCF_031528575.1 Candidatus Sororendozoicomonas aggregata | reverse complement strand
TACCCAGGCCCACGGCCCTGTCGCTTTCGGGGGGAATGCTGCCAGTAGTCGGGATCATGCGAATACCCAGGTAGTGGTACTGGAAAATGGCACTCTGGTCACCGGTTACGAAAGTGCCGGCACCTGGTATATCCAGCGCTGGAGTGCTTCAGGCACCGCAGAGGGCGCGCCCATTGCCGTGGGTTCTGACGATGTAATCCCAGGCAGTGATCTGCAACTAACGGCTGTGGGTGATGACGTTCTGACCACTTTTGTGGCCGCTGACGATGATGGCACCGGCATTTACAGCCAGCTCTATGGCGACGATGGTGCAGTGCTCACTGATCCCATGCTGATTAATGACACATCAGCAGGCGATCAGTCCATGCCCGCTGTCACGGCGCTATCTGACGGCACCGTTAAAATCGTCTGGAGCTCCGATCACAGTGGCAACGACGATGTTTACAGCAAAACCCTGGCACTGGGCCACGAGGTGGTCGAGAATGCCAAGGTCGGCACCCTTGTTGGCAAGGTTCAGGCTACGGATGCCGAGGGTGAGGCTCTGACCTACAGTTTGGTGGACGATGCTGGTGGCCGGTTTGCCATTGACCCCCTGACAGGTGTGATTACTGTGGCCAGAGCAGTGGATTATGAGGCGGCTGCCAGTCATGCCCTGATTGTCCGGGCAGCTGATGCTTTGGGGGAGAGCACGGAACAAACCATCGTAGTGCACATTGAAAATGTCAATGAGGCACCGGTCAGTGAGGACGGTGCGCAGAGTGTCGGGGCTGGCCAACCTTATGCACTGTCTGTTGACGACTTCAATATCCAGGATCCTGACAACGACGATACCCACACGATCACCCTGACGGGCATTAACGGCGAGGGCAGCTTGTTCCGTGGGCCTTTGCCAGAATTAATGCTCGACTTTGAGGATGCCGGTGCTTTGGGTGCTGATTTGGCGGGAGTATCCGTGGCGACGTTGCATGGAACCCAGGCAGCCTCAGACCCGAACCGTGGTGGCATTGTCAATTTTGATAGTCAAGGTGATGTTATAGCTCTGGACCAGCCCCTGGCCCTGGGCAACAGCTGGACCATTAGCACCGGCTTTAAAGGATTGGGCAGCGGTAACTGGAAGAGCCTGTCTCGAAGCAGTGAAGGCTTTCAGGTGATCGTCAATAGCAACGGTGAGCTAGGTAGTTACGTCGGTGGGAGCTTCTACAGCTCGGGTTTTGATCTGTCATCTCACCCGGCAGTGACTGCTGGCGAGTGGGTGGATCTGGTGGCTGTGGGGGAAAATGGCCAGACCACATTCTATGTGAATGGTCAATCCGTCGGATCAGTGAACCAGCAAGTGGGCGGCAACCTTTCACTGATAGGGAACAACGGTGTCAACGGCAGTGAGCGTTTTGCTGAAAACCTGGCAGACTTCAGGTTGTTTGACCGGGCACTGGAACCGTCAGAGTTCGACGGTGGTACCAAGATTAACCTGTTCCGCGAACCTCAGCCGGAATTAATGCTGGATTTTGAGGATGCCGGTGCCATGGGCGCGAACCAGGCAGGGGTATCCGTGGCGACGCTGCACGGAACCCAGTCAGCCTCAGACCCGGACCGTGGTGGGGTGGTCGAGTTTGATAACCAGGGTGATGCTATTACCTTGGATCAGCCCCTGGCTTTGGGCAACAGTTGGACCATCAGCACCGCCTTTAAAGGGTTGGGCAGCGGTACCTGGAAGAGCCTATCTCGGGGCAGTGATGGTTTTCAGGTGATTGTTAACAATGACGGTATGCTCGGCAGCTATGCTAACGGCACCTTTCACAGTTCGGGTTTTGATCTGTCATCCCATCCTGCGGTGACTGCCGGGGATTGGGTGGATCTGGTGGCTGTGGGGGAGAATGGTCAGACTACATTCTATGTGGATGGTCAGTTCGTCGGGTCAGTGAGCCAGCAAATAGGTGGCAACCTGTCAACGATAGGCAACAACGCTGCTAACGGCAGTGAGCGCTTTGCTGAAAACCTGGCAGATTTCAGGGTGTTTGACCAGGCACTGGTCCCATCAGAATTCTATGGTACCAAGTTTGACTTGTTCCGCGAACCTGAGCCAGAACTCATGCTGGATTTTGAGGATGCCGGTGCCATGGGCGCGAACCAGGCAGGGGTATCCGTGGCGACGCTACACGGAACCCAGTCAGCCTCAGACCCGGACCGTGGTGGGGTGGTCGAGTTTGATAACCAGGGTGATGCTATTACCTTGGATCAGCCCCTGGCTTTGGGCAACAGTTGGACCATCAGCACCGCCTTTAAAGGGTTGGGCAGCAGCGGGATACTCTCTCGAAGCAGTGATGGTTTTCAGGTGGTTGTTAACAATGACGGTGAGCTGGGTAGTTTCGTCGGTGGAAGCTTCTACAGCTCGGGTTTTGATCTGTCATCCCATCCTGCGGTGACTGCCGGGGATTGGGTGGACCTGGTCGCTGTGGGGGAGAATGGCCAGACCACATTTTATGTGAATGGTCAGTCCGTCGGATCAGTGAGCCAGCAAGTAGGTGGCAACCTGTCAACGATAGGCAACAGCGCTGCTAACGGCAGTGAGCGCTTTGCTGAAAGCCTGGCAGACTTTAAAGTGTTTGACCGGGCTCTTGCACCGGGAGAGATCAGCAGTCGCAACGAGATGTCCCTGGAGGAAAGTTTCACTGCTGAAGAGGTGGCGGAGTTGGTGTTTGTTCCGAACGAGAATGCTAATTCCGGCGCCAACAGTATTGAATACCAGGTCACCGATGGTCAGGGTGTTAAGACTTCTTCCCATACCCTAAGCATCAATGTCGCTGAGCAAATCAGTGGTACTGCCAATGATGATCAACTTCAGGGTACCTCGGGTATCGATGAATTGATTGGACTCGACGGGAATGATGAATTGACCGGCGGGGCGGGCAATGATCTGCTGATCGGTGGAGCGGGTGATGATATTTTAATTGGGGGAGATGGACAGGACGAATATATCTGGCACCTCGGTGACGATGTGACAGCCGATCCCAATGTTATGGCCGTGGATAGAATTCGTGATTTCCAGACAGGCGTTGGCGGCGACGTGCTCAATATCAAGGATCTGCTGGTGGATGAAAGCGAGCATAACATCGGCGACTATCTGGAGTTGAACTTCAAGGACGGCAATACTGAAATTGATGTAAAACCCACGGGAAGCGGTGCTTCTACCCAGAAAATCATCCTTGATGATGTTGATCTGTCCTCCCTCGGAAGTGAAGCGGATGTACTGAATAAGTTGTTAAATGACGGCAACTTGAATATCGATCACTAGGAGGCTGTCCGAGAATAGCGCCCGTAGCGAGGATTACGAGAAATTGAGGATAAAAATTTATCGCAACCGCAGCAGGGCAGTCTATTCTCGGACAGGCTCCCAGAACCGGAAGCGAAGAGACACACAAGCAGGTTGCCAGAAGTACCCTGTTTGTGTCTCGGTTGAAGCTGATGACTGCTGGTAAAGTGCCTATTCCACTCACCAAAAAACAGGGATAGGGATACACGCCAGCAGTCCGTTTTGGTACTTTACGGGCTTAACCGCAGCCCAGTGATTTTATACTATGTATTTAGCCAATCAAACGATGTTCCTCACCACAGAATTACCACTAACGTTATACTCTGATAGCAACAATTTCTGAGATTCCCCTCACTATTTATCAGCCCAGGTCAATGCCATGAGTACCCATTGGAAAGACTATCTCATCACACAAGGCGCCACCTTTTCTGAGCAAGGGGAGGTGAGTGGATTTCAGCTAAATGATCCGGTTTTGCCAACAACTTCACCAACACTGTGCGTGCTAACCCAACAGGCCATACTGATGGCATCAGGACCTGATACGCAGCGTTTCTTTCAGGGTCAGTTGTCGTGCAATATGAACACCTGTGACGCCAGCACCCATTCGCCTGGCGTGCTGTGTACCCCCAAAGGCAGGATGGTTGCCAGCTTTCGCCTGCTTAATACCGGCAATAATTATTTAATCGCGCTGCACCACAGCGTGGTTGACGCCTTTACCCAGACATTGAGCAAATACGCCGTATTTTTTAAAAGCACCCTGGGCCAACCGGAAACACCTTATCTTTGCCTTGGGTTGATGGGGGATACCCTTATCAGCGCTGTGCTAAGCTCGCTGACAGAAACGCCTCCAGAGGGTCGTCAGGCTGTTCAACTCCATAGGGCCAGCTGGCTGTTGAAATCTGACAACTTGAGGGACGCCTATGAATTATGGCTGCCTGAAAATGCCCTGTCCTACTGGTGGGAGCGCTTGTGCCCATTGATGCGCCCGGTGACTGAAAACATCTGGAGTCGGCGGCGTATTGAGGCGGGCGTACCGCAGGTACAGTCAGATTTTTCAGAAAAATATATTCCTCAGCACCTCAACTTTCCTTCTTTGGGGTATGTCAGCTTTAAAAAAGGGTGTTACACCGGTCAGGAGATTGTGACGCGTATGCAAAACCTGGGGCAGCAAAAAAGCCGGGCTTATCCACTGACCTGTCATACCCCCATAGCCATAGCTCCAGGGACAAAACTCCATAACGCGCAAGGTAAATCTGTGGGAGAAATACTGGAGAGTCTGCCTTCTGATAGGGATCAGCAGGCAGCGATTGCTGTTATAAGGATTGATGCGGCTGAAGACAATGACCTGGTGCTTGATGATGAAAGAAAAAGCAAGGTGAGCATTGCCCGCATTCCTTACCCTATTGAGCCTAAAGCTGAGTTGCAGTTCTGATGATGCCCACCGTCTATTCTCGGTCAGGCTCCTGGCACACTGCCAGTTGCTGCCTGAGAAGTTAGAAGCCCCTTGCTTTAGAGGGTGTCGCGAAACGCTGAAATACACCCCGCACCGTCATCCTGTACAGGGAACGTACAGGAACCACATTCTATGGAAGGCACTCTAACCGCACGCATGATGGGGGTTTAGTGATTCACGTCCTTGTGGTATAGATCCCTTACAATCCCTATACGGGATGACGACGGAGAAAATCAAGCGTTTCGCGACACCCTCTTTAGCTGGGGAGCACTCACCCCGGGCTTGTTGTTTTTCAGTAAAAGCTGCCCTCAATCTCATCAAGCAGTTGAGCAGCTTTTTCAAAGTCGAAACTTTGCACAGCTTTGTTCAAGGCATTGAGGCGGGGTTGGTCCACTTTATCCCGAAGCCCCTGAAGCAGCTCAGGCAAGGAACCAACAACGTCAGCGTCCCCGTTTTGCAGTTTCGCGCGAATAGAGTGAATCAATGTACTCACTGCTGCCATCACAACAGTTCCTTCACTGAGCACATTGTCTGGCTGCTCATGGGCCAATACCCGCAAGCTGTTCATTACCTCATCCAGTGCTTGCTGAAACTTTCTTAGCGCGTCCTCAGGTGGCATGACGTTACCGGCTTTCAGAGTTTTATCAATCACACCGGCACAGGCACTGAGGTGATTTGCCCCCAGATTGCCGGCAACTCCCTTAATCGTATGAATAATAAACCCGGTATCATCCCAACGGCTGTCAGCCAGTGCTTCACGAAGCTTCACCCCATCGTTTTGGTGATCATGGTAAAAGTTTACCAATAAGCGCTTATAAAGATCCTGGTTACCCAATAAACGACGCAGGCCCTCTTCCACAACGATTCCTTTGAATGCCAGCGTGTCTTTTTTCAACACTATCTGGTTATCATTATCCAGAATCGCTGTGGTTTGTTCAGGCGTAGATGGTGCCGGGGATTTCTGTAACCAATGTTCCAGTTTTTGCTTCAATGCGGCAGGGTTCAAGGGTTTGGCAAGGTGGTCATTCATCCCGGCGGCAAGGCAGCGTTCTTTATCGCCGGTCATGGCATGGGCCGTCATGGCAATAATAGGTAAGTCCAGCTCTGACACTTCTTCCCGGATAACGCGTGTTGCCTGATAACCATCCATTTCTGGCATCTGGATATCCATAAACACCAGTCTGAATTGCTCTTTTTTGACCCACTCAACAGCTTCCCGGCCATTCACCGCCAACTGAATAGTGAAACCCATGGCTTCGAGCAACTCTCTGGCAACCTGACGGTTGATCTCATTATCCTCCACTAGCAGGATTTTCCCCTGATAGTCCGTCATTTTCTCAGAGATTTCCGGTAGCAACGCCTCATCATTTTCAACCTGACTCACCCGCAGGATGGTTTCAACCAGTACGGAATCTGTCACCGGTTTGATCAGAAAAGCATCAACATGCCCCGACGCCCGGGCAATGACTTCCTCCCGACCGTACGCAGATACCATCACCAGTGTCGGCCGCGCAGAAAGCCCTAAAGCGACTATTTTTTCCGCCAGCTCAATGCCATCCATATCTGGCATTCGCCAGTCAATGAGCACGACAGAAATACCCGGTTCAGTGCCAGAATTTCTCGTTTTCAAAAATGAGAGGGCACTGTGAGGGTTTTCAAAGGCAAAAACCTTGCAGCCAAATCCTTCCAGCTGGCTGGAGAGGACTTCACGCGCTTCTACGGTGTCGTCAACGACAATCGCCTCTATGCCTGTCAGGGCTCTGTCGGTAATTTCCTGCTGATTGGCAAGGCCTAAATCTACACTAAACCGAAACTCACTGCCCTCATCCAACCGCGAATCAACGGTGATATCGCCTCCCATCATCTTGACCAGACTCTGGCTGATTGCCAGTCCAAGCCCAGTCCCACCAAATTTTCGGGTAGTGGACCCGTCCACCTGTGAGAAAGATTCAAATAAACGTGTTTGATTTTCAGGACTGATCCCAATGCCTGTATCTTTGACCACAAACTCTATCTCAGCGCGATGCTCACTACAGATGGAACGCTTTAATCGCACTTCAATACTGACTTCACCCTTATGGGTAAATTTCAAGGCATTGTGGGTCAGATTAATCAGTACCTGTCCAAGTCGCAGCGGGTCTCCCCTGAGTCTGCGGGGCACGTCAGGGGCGATATCATAAGTGAGGTGAATGCCTTTTTCTTCGGCTTTAATACTGGTCAGCCCGTATAAGTTGTCAAATACGTCACCGAGATCAAAATCAATGCTCTCCATATTGAGTTTGCCCGCTTCGATACGGGAAAAATCCAGAATATCATTGATGATGCCAAGCAATGCATGGGACGAAGACTGAATTTTATTGATATAGTCCTTTTGCTTTGCCGTTAACTCTGTTTTTTTCACCAGATAGCTCAGTCCAATGATGGCATTCATGGGCGTGCGAATTTCATGGCTCATATTGGCCAGGAAATGGCTTTTTGCCTGGTTCGCCTGATCGGCTGCTTCTTTGGCTTTATGGAGGGCATCTTCGGCCTGTTTCCGGTCAGTAATATTCCGGCCACTGGCAAACAAATAACCTTCCCCTTCATATTCCATATAGTTTGCGGTGACCTCCACCGGGAAGACATGGCCTCCACGCGTTAGCCTGAGCGTTTCATAGGTCATGTCTTTCTGATGAGTCAGCTGATTCCAGAGTCGTTTCCAGGAGGTGCTGGTCACGACCGGGTTAATGTCCATGATGTTTTTCGCGAGCAACTCATCGGGTGTATAACCCAGTGCTTTGCTGGCCGCTTCGTTGGCGTACTTATGACTGCCATCTTTGCGGAACCAATGAACATAGTCAGCCGCATTATCCAGTGAGAACCGTGATAATGACAGTTCCCGCTCACGCTCACGCTGCTCGGTAATATCCACCAGTGTTCCCAAAGCACGCAATGGACGATGCTCACTGTCACGCAACACCACTTTACCTTTGGTTCTCACTGTCGCATAACTGCCGTCTTTGCGCCTGGTGCGAAAGACACACTGAAAGGCTTCATCACTTTTCATGAACATCTGCTGGTAAAACGTCACAGTGTCCTGCTGGTCCTCAGGGTGAAGCATCTCACGCCAGGCAAGGCTGGAACTGAACAGTTCAACGGGGCGATAGCCAAGGATTGCCTGATAGCGCGGACTGAAGTAAATACGCTCCTTGGGAATATCCCAGTCCCATAAGCCATCAGAGGCAGCGTCCATTGCCAGCTGGTAGCGTTCTTCGCTCTGACGAAGGGCATCATCGGACTGCTGACGCGCACGAGCAACAGCGACCAGTTCACCAACACGGCGCAGTAGATCAAGCTCATCATCATCCACATCCCGGCTATCTGATCTGTTTAATAAGCTGATGCCACCGACGGTATCGCCAAACAGTATCATGGGGGTATATATGGCATTGGTAATGCCCAACTTTTTCATGGTTTCAACCCCTTTGACATTACCCACTGATGCCAGCCACTGTGGGGTAATCATGCCTCCTTGTTTTTTGCTGGTTTCAGCGACCTCCTTAATATCATGTTCTAAAATTGGCATGAGTGAGTCGGCTGAAAAATCAGGCTTAGCGCTCCAGAGTCCTTCAACGGCAGGTTTAGCGTCCCAGGATACGACAAAGGCAGTTTCCGCGTGCATGGACTCCCCCAATTCCTGTAAGAAATGGCTAATGGCCTGGTGAAAAGGGTTGTCCATGAATTGCCGGGACAGATTACTCAGGAGTCTGTCGAACTCTGAGCGGGACTTGAGTTCTTCCTCTGCTTTTTCCCGCTCGGCAATTTCCAGCGTCAAACGGCGATTCCAGTAGATAATCAGAATCAGAGTCACCAGCACCAGCAGCAAGCCAATAAATAACTCTTTATTAGGTTTCCAGCCACCGGGTCTCACAGATACCCAATGGCTTTCAATTTTTTCCCTGTCTGCCGGTGTCAGGCTGTCAACGGTCTTTTCCAGTATACTGGCCAATATCGGATTATCATTGCGGCTGCCAATACTCAGCTCATAGTCATAGTCGGCCTCACTCACCACATGCAGGTTGGTAATCTTCAAGCGGTCAATTTCATGGCTGGCTGACGCGAGGTTGACAATCATGGCATCGAGGTTGCCGCTCGATATCTGGTTTAGCCCACTGGAAATGGACGACATTTGCTTAAAACGAATGGATGGGTACTTTTTACGAAAAACATCATAAAACGCATGCCCGGCAATATAGCCCACTGTTTTTCCACGGAGGCTGCGGGTAGAGCGGATACTCTTGTCAGACGTGCGGGCAATAATAACCAGGGGCACTTTAATCAGTGGTTTGGTGAAATTGAGGTAGTGGGAACCTTCCTCGGTTTTTTGCAACAAAGCAATAGCGTCAACCTCATGCCGGTAAGCGCTGCTCAGTGAGCTGACCCAGTCGTTTTCAATATCGATCTGAAAAGTCACTCCCAACCGTTCTTCAATCAACTTCAGGTACTCAACGGTAATTCCTTGAAGCTCTTTCTGGTCATCAATAAATGAGAAAGGCGGAAAGTCCTTTTCAACAATGACCTTTATCACTGGATTATTCGATAACCATTGATGTTCTTCATTCGTCAGGTCAATGCCTTTAGCAGACTGCTTAAAATAACACTGACTGCTGTTAACAACCCACCGTTGTTCGAGTTTTCTGTATTCCTGAAGTGAAATGGCCTTAAAACCTTCATTAATCAGCGGGATCAGTTCGGTCGCACGCTCTTTCAGTACACCAGCGCCTATGGCTTCATTGAGGTTAAAGTATTTGCTGGCAACCACTTCACCAACCAGCCCTAGCTGGCTAAGGGCATAGTGAACAACAGCGGGCTGTGCCAGAAACGCGTCAATCTCACCTTTAAATAACGCCTTGATTAAAGAAGAAGCGTTGTCGCGTACCTGCACTTTGACACCAGGCAGCCATTTCTTGACAAATGCAGCATGGCTTGAGTCGGCTAAAACGCCCAGTGGCCGGTCACTCAGACTCACCCCAGGATCATGCTTGCCCACTTCGGCACGGTAGTAGATACGATTTGTCAGCTTGTAAAAGGGGTGTGATACCTGCAACCAGGGGTAACTGCTTGTTGAAGATGATAAACTCGCGTGTATATCTGCCTTTCCCTCTTTCAGGGCCATTAGTGTTTCATCAAAATCACCAGCCAGGAATTGTATGGGTTGCCTGGTTTTTTTTGACCACTGTTTCCAGATATCCACATAAAGGCCTGCTGGCTCTCCCAGGGCATTGATAAAAGACAGGGGGGCAGCCGATGCATCAAGGGCAATAACCAGACTTTCCTGGTTTTCAGGGATAATGCCCAACCATTTTTTAGTAATGGCAGATAAGTCAGAGGGACTCAGGCTATCGATGCCGTCGGTGATCACCTTTTTCAGTGCGGTGCGGCTCTCGACAATGCCTGCCGCTATGACTGTGGCAGGAAGCGATGTCTTCAGCATCGTATAATCATTCAGGGTTCCCCAGCGTTGCAGGTAGTAGTGCAGGGCATACTGGGAACCCACCAGAGCAGTCAGGTTTTGTCGCGAGACGCCGTCAACCAGGTCATGGTAAGACTGAAAAGGGACAAGGTTCGCATGTGGGTACTTCTTTTTCAGAACCCGGGCAGTGTTATTTCCGGCTAAGTAACCCAGTCGTGCCGAGTTGAAAATATCGTCCAGTGACTTTTGATGGGCGGTTTTCTTAACAAACACCACCGGCGGGTATTTACTGAGGGCAACAGGGGTGACCTGGTCATGGGTCTGGTTGATCCCTCTGCTAACCCTGGCAATAACATCAATGTCACCCTTTTTCAGCTGGTTTAACGCCTGACTTGTTGTCATGGGTAAAAAAAGAATAGGCACCCCGGTTTTCTCTGACCACTTTCGCCAGATATCCAGTATCAGACCATCGGCCTTCCCGGTATCATTGGTAAACATCCAGGGCACGGCATCCGGGTAATACGCGATCTTCAGGGGCTTATCCAGTGTTTGATTTTTCAGGTCGGACAATTCTGTCGAGGGTTTACCTGGCTGTTCATTGGCAAAACTGTCACGAACACCTGGCAGTAACAACATCAGGAGGAGGAAAACAGATGTAAACGAAGAATATGGCCCAAAGGCATTATTTTTAAAAGGGTACAGCATAGCAGCCCAGACAAAATCAACGGATAAAACGCGGAAGCCGTAGTCTGTTGAACGTTCTTTTTATTCAAAAGGAACAACGTGTCAATAACTACCATGATCGAGGACGGCTTCTAACATATATATAGCCTTCTGTATTGTAACCATAAACAGACATCAGAAGCTCTTGTTATTGAGTAATGGGGCAAAAAAACCTTCAATATCTGCTAGGCTCAAAGGAACGCTCAGGGTTTTTTCTAACGACCGTGATCAATAGAGCAAGCTGGACAAGGCAAGATGACGCAATGACGCGCTTTAGCAAACTTCCGCAAGGCATACTGAGGAAGACTTGCTGCCCAGCTTGCCAGGGCAATAGCCTTGTTGGAAAAGACCTCTGGTGTCATTCATATACCAAGATCTGCCGCCATGCAAAAAGGTATTGAGGAAAAACTTCAGGAAGCCATTTCAGCCGGTAATCTTTCTGTTGAGCAAGCGCGATCGCTGATGGCTGCTATGAGCCAATTGAAGCACCTGCTGCTGATTAAAGAGGGGGCCGGGCGGCGTTATCTCCAGCATGCCCAACCCAGTATGGAACAACTCAAACAAGTTGAGCAGGTGATACTCAGTCGCTATAACACGGCTACTGAAGCGCCAAAACCCCGGAAAAAGTCAAAATCCAGTCTGGTCAGAACCGTAAGCCAGCGCGGTGTCTAGCCCGGATATTTCATAAACATGCTCCTGGCCTTGCTTGCTGCTCCTTGCGGCTCTAAGGGAGTTTTGCTCAGTCCACCGTACTCCCCGGTACGGCGCTCCTTCGCAAAATTCCTTAGAGCCGCAAGGTTCCGCGCAATTCTCAGGGCAGTTTATGAAATATCCGGGCTAGGCGCCTGCGGACTTATGCTCGAAAGCATAAGTCCGACAGGCTCCTAAGGTAAACTATAACGTCCAATACGCCACATAACTTGTCCAAACTGCTTACTGAGGCGACCTGTGTTGTAGGGAATGCCATAGCGTTTACAGATCATTTCTACTTTGGGCGCTACTTCTTTATAGCGGTAGGCGGGCATATCCGGGAACAGGTGATGCTCAATCTGAAAGCTCAGGTTCCCCGAGAGGATATGAAACCATTGGCGCCCCTTGATGTTGGAAGAGCCGAGTATCTGGCGGAAATACCAGTGCCCGCGGCTTTCGTTTTCCAGCACGCTTTTGTCGAATACATAGACGTCTTTGGTAAAGTGTCCACAAAAGATGATCAGGTACGTCCAGAGATTACGTAATGTATTAGCGGCCATATTCCCGAGTAGAACAGGGAGAAAAAACGGGCCAGCCAGGGCAGGAAAAAATACGTAATCCTTAAAAACCTGCCTGCCCATTTTTTTGAATGCGTGCTTTTGCTCTTCAAGCAAACCTTTAGGCGTGATCCGCTTGACCAATAATCGGCCCAACCGCATATCCTGTACCGCAACCCCCCATTGAAACAATAACGCAAAAACAATGGCGTATAACGGTTGAAACAGTTGAGCAATATGCCACCTCTGGTATTTGAACAGGCGCAGGACGCTGTAACCAATATCATGGTCTTTGCCGGCGACATTGGTATAGGTGTGGTGACTATAATTGTGGGTTTTTCGCCAGTTATCAGCGGAACCGACAATATCCCACTCGTAACTGCTACCGCGAAAACGTGGGTCTTGCATAAAATTGTACTGGCCGTGCATCACGTTATGGCCCAGTTCCATATTCTCAATAATTTTCGCAATGGCTAACAGTAAAGTGCCAATGACCCACAATGGAATAAACCAGCCAAACATCAGTAAGGCGCGGCCTGAAATAGCACAGTACCTGCTGAATTTTTCGATACCGCGAATATAAACAGCATCTTTGTGCCCGACTTTAGCCAGGGTGTCCTGCTTGATGTTATCCAGCTCCCGGGCCAGTTCATCAAGCTGTGCCGGTGATAACAGGTTTTGTGTCGTATTCGTTAGCATAATGGAGGTCTTAAAGATTAAGCGCAATATCAGACTGGGCAAGAGCAATACAGGGTTGAAAGCTTTGCTTATTCGCATCTGCGGATCGAACAGATAACTGCTGCCGCTTTTGAGTAATGGCGCCTGTCTCAAGCTGGCAACTGCACTGGTGGCATACACCCTGGCGACAACCATTTTTGACCGGAACTCCGGCATTAATGAGTGCCGAGATAACAGGCGTCTGATTATCTGTTTCCAGGGTTCTTCCTGATTGCAACAGGGTAATCGTCACGTTTTTTTTCTCTGTAACCGGGGCAATTGCAGCACTATTATCGAAATTCTCAATATCCAGAGCTTTCGTATAGTCGGCAAGTGATCGCGCGATAGCCTGATTAAAGCTTGCTGAACCACAACAAATGACCCGACTTTCGCGGGGAATGGTATTTCGTAAAAAATTTTTATCCGTTATGGCTTCTCGCCCGTCAGCAAAAACAACATTGAGATTAAAGACAGACAGTGCTTCCAGGGACTTTTTATAAATCCAGGGATGCCCTTTGCCAGCAAGGTATAAGAGGGTGACTGAGCGAGGCGCAAGGGCATCTTTCTGTCGGGCAACAGCTTGTTTTACCAACGGATAGATGGCAGTAATACCAATACCTCCGGCAATAAATACATCATAATCAGCCGTATGATTTTTCCCCCATGCCTGCGATATCTCCAGCACACTATTTTTGCGGATCGACCGGCGGAGCCACTGGCTGAATGTACCTTGCACCTTCACGCTTAATTCAATCAAATTTTTACTGTTAGGAAGGTTGGCAATGGAGTAGCAGCGCTCCATGATGATACCGTTGACAACACCAATCAGGCTTATATGCTGACCTGTTTGAAAACCTGTAAACCACTGGCTCGGTAGTAATGTAAGCTGGATAACGCTGTCGTTTACCAGACGATAGCTAACCACTTTTGCCGTTGGTGTTTCCCATCGATAGTTAATCTTGCATTGTGACATCCAGAAATCAAACACATTAGGTGGGCATAACCATTGGAGAAAACGCTTTGTATGTTCAGTGAGCATGTCTATCAAAAAACCGTTCATCTACACAGTGAGGGCTGATAGGGTAAATAGTTTTTGAACAACTGTCTATACAGTTGTATATTAATGATAAAAACAACGCCAGGAGCCTGTCGGATTTATGCTTTCGAGCATAAAATTCAGTAGGGCGAGTCAGACTTTTCGATGGATTTGTGCGAATAGTTGACCTATTTAAGCAAATTCATCGGAAAATATGGCCGCTCTTTTTGGGTTTCAGGCCGAAATTGCCTTAAGTCCGACAGACTCCTGGTGAATAATGTGCTGTTATGAAAGAATGCCGACCATCAATCCATCAATCCATCAATCCATCAACTGAGAAGCATATGACCCAGGAAGTTACGGTGCCCACAGGGATAAATAGTAATGGCCGTAAGGCCAGTATTAACCGACAATTGATTATTGATGCGGCTATTGAGCTGGTTGGCCCCCATCGCAGTATTGCTTCTTTAAGCCTGAGAGAAGTGGCCAGGCAGGCCCATATAGCACCTAACAGTTTTTATCGTCATTTCAAAGATACCAACGAACTGGCCATTGCCGTGATAGAAGAAGCGGGCGTCAGTTTGCGTAAAATTATTTGGGAAGCTCGCCAGTTAATCTCGCAGGAGCATTCAGCCGTAAGATCATCCGTCGAGTCGTTTATGAAGCAACTCGACCATGACCAGAATTATCTGCCCATATTGCTCAGAGAAGGGCATGTGGGCTCAGATGCCTTCAAGATAGCGGTGAATAATCAACTACAGTTTTTTGAGCATGAGCTTGAGGCAGACCTCCAGAAAATAGCGACAATTTCGGCATCAAACCTGGTCGCAAAAGCGGTAACACGGTTAGTATTTGCCATGGCCTCAGAGGCGCTCGTTATGACGCCGGATGAGAGGAAGGTGTTAACAGAGGATGTTATTGTTATGGTAAAGATGATCTTACGTGGCGCGCGGTTTCCAAGTGGAAAGGTTCGTCAATAAGAATCCAACGGCATAATTTGTCCCTCAAGCAACATAACCAGATAATATTTTAGCAATGGCAGCGTGCGTCCCTGTTTTGTTTTTTTCACAAACATCATTAGACAAACGACAGTATTACAGGCATAAAAAAGAAACGTCTACAGTTTAAGCTTTTTTACCCACCATAATAAATACAAAGGACCACACATGCTCAGCCCTAATGTGATTGATACCAGCGACGCCCTTGCGCAAGCACTTGCCAATATTCTTAACGTTGACGCGCTTGCCTACGCTGGCATGAACACACTGGTAGGTACGCTGAGTCCTGATCCGGCCTGGCTTGGAAAAATACGCAACCGTATAACGCTTTTAAGCGACGCTGGCGCACAGTGGCAAAAAAATAGACCTACCCTTTGGTCTGAAGTGCTTGCCCCGTTTAACAGCTACTATGCCCTGATGGCCGGGTTTACTGAAGCCACCACAGATCTGGGAAATAACCCCACAGCCTGGAAGGCAATTTTACAGCAGCTTAGCACGAATCTGGCGTCTGCTATCATCAGTACTAAAGTGGCAGAAGCCGCCTTCCAAGGGGAAATTAACAACCTCCGAAATGTGGAAGAGTTACTGACCAGCTCACTGGATGATGCCTGGCGGGAGCTAGCGGAAGAAGAGCAAACAATGGTGCGACTTGCAGCAGAAATTGGCAGTTTGCAAACCCAGCTCAACGACCTGGAGAGTAACCTCAGTGCCACTGAACTCAGTGATGGCAAAAGCTATGTGAAATCTACCGTCACTATTGCCTATTCTATCTTATCATCCACCGGTGAGAGTATTCCCTACCTGAGTATTGCCGGCCTGCTCTTTACCGTGGGTGATCTGGCCTACAACATGATTGTTACCGACAACAAGATTACTGACACTATTAACAATATAGTCAGCCTGCGCAATCAAATTAGCCAGGAGGCTCAAGCGGCGGCCATGACCAAAGCCATTATCCAGATGATCAATAATTTTGATAAGCAGCTTCTGGCCGTTGAGAGCCAGCTACCTGATTTCAGTGCAATGTGGAAAAATGAACAAGCCAAGGTCGATATGCTGATTGATGCCATTGACGCGGGCGCCACCCCTGGTGCTATGACCAGTATTGTGGCAATGCCCGTCGCTACAGCTTCCTGGAAACAGCTTTCAGAGCTGGTAACAAAAATGGCAGAAGCGACAGAACAGGGTACCGGTGTCAAGATAGTCACCAGCGACAGTGTCAAACCCATTCAACGTGTTACATAAGCCGCTCTTTCGCAACAAACAACGCCGCTTATACCAACGACAAAAGCTGTGTTATCACTAATAAAAAGGATAAAATCATGACTGACTCAACTACCGATAATAATCAAACCGTTGCCAGTGGCTTTGCTTCCCTTTCCGTTGTAACGACTTCTTGCCATGGGGTATTGAATACCAGTTTTACCTCCCCTCCCACCAAGCCAGACTGGTTTGATGACCTGGATGCAAAACTGGCTGCCGCAAAAGTGCTGGCGAATCAGTGGATTGATGATTTAGCACCGGATATGACTGCCAGTGTACCGGGCCATGTCATTAATTACGGCACAACTTATACGGCATTGACAGACCAAATTGTCGAATTACTGGATAAAGACCCCACAGCCAGCGGCAAGGATAACACGACGATTCAGGAAGCGTTCGCGCTGATTTCTGCCCTGGATAAATCGCTCTCCGATATCATTACAGAAGTTGAAGCAACGGCAACCTCATTAACAACATGGGGCGACAGTATGCAAACGGCCCATGACAACCTGTTTAATGGTGCTGCCAGTATTCAATCGGCAGAGACTGATCTGCAATCGGATATCAATACCATGAACAGTGCCATTGATGGCCTTAAAGCCCAGATTGATGCCGAAAACAAAGCCATTGCTGCTGGCGCAGGTGCTATTGGCGTGGGATTGCTGGCGTTAGTTGCCGGTATTGCCCTGGCACCGGAAACAGGGGGCGCTTCACTGATTGTTGCCGGCATTGGCGGCGCGGCTATTATCGGAGGGGCTGTGGACTGGGGCGTCATGCAAAGCAAAATCAATGATCAGTTTAAAGAGATCGCCGATGACCAGAAACAGATTGATTCCGATAACCGACAGTTGGTGGCTTTGCAGGGACTTTCCCTGTCAGCCAATTCCGCCATTTCTTCCATTGCTGTAGCGACACAAGCCCTGTCTGATGTAAAAACCATGTGGGCGCTGTTTAAAAGTGAGCTGCAAGGGACACTGACCAAACTTGAGCAGGCCGACGAAGAACTCATGGCAATTGTCAATAAAGCCTATATTCTCGGCGCGCAAAAAGAGTGGAACCTGGCGGTGGAGTACGCCCAGAAGCTGACCAGCACAACCTATGATGTAGAAAGCAAAGAAGTGTCTATGACCGGTGAAGCGGCATAAGCCACCATCATACCTGACACGAAATACAACCCGGACAACGCTATATTCGTTATATCCGTTGTGCGGGTTGTGCCGCTTTTATGGATTTCACCGGAACTGTCTATGTCACTCAATGCTCACGCTATTGATCATCAATTGTCAGAATCCTTTCATGCCGATGCCACTATCAGTGCCGCGTGTCAGGGTATTTTGACCACAAAAATCACCCCGACGAACACCCCGTGGTATGCCACACTTAATCAGGAACTGGATGACCTGAAGGGTGTCGCCCAACAGTGGGATAAAGAAGAAGTCAATCAACTGAAAAATACCGTGTTGCCTGCTATTATTGAATGTGGTTTAGCCTTTACCCAATCAGAAAACCATCTGCTGGATTTATTCAACCAGGCAGAGGCTGATCCCATCAAGCAAAAGCAGGCACTGACTACTGGGCTTCAGGCATTGAATAAACCAGCAAAGGCCATTGTCACGGCGATTTCCCACTATGAGAGCAGTTTAAAAAGCTGGGGAAACAGGCTCCGTCAAGCACACGACAAACTTAATGCGTCCGTTGGCAAGATCCAGTCAAAAGAGCAATCACTGGCCAGCAGAATTCAATCTGTCAACAAGACGATTGTTGATTTGCAAAACCAGATTGTCAAAGACAAAACCCTGATTAAAAAAGCCCAAAAGGCCGCTAAAAAGTCCAATGTGGTAAAAACCATCTTTGGTATTATTCTTGGCGCGGCCACAGGGGGAGTCGGCGCCATTCTGGCAGGGATGGGAGTGTCTTCCATTGGCGATGCTGAGAAAAAAGTGAGAGCCCTTGAGCGATCCATCGAGAAATACCAGCTCGAGCTGTACAAGCACCATAATGACTTGACCCACGAACAACAGGAATTGATCGCCCTTAAAGGCTTGACGCTTTCTGCGAGCGTTGCCTTGAGCGATGTCACTGTGGCTGAACAGTCCCTTGATACCGTGCGGACACAATGGGATCAATTTCATCAAGAGCTGACCGGTGTCATCGGTAAAATAGAAAACGCTACCGATGCACAGAGGATTATTGTGGAAAAAGCCTGGTTTAACGCTGCCTGTAAAGAGTGGGCTCTGGTAATTAAAGATGCTCAGGATACCGCCAGTCTGGCTGCTTAAAACTCAGATTAACTCCATCTGACGGGCTTTTGGCAACAGGGCTTTTAGGCGTATAATTCATCATTTAGAAGCAGTCTTAAACGTCTGCCCGTAGCGAGGACTGCCGTAAACAGCGCAATAACAGCGCAATAACAGCGCAATAACAGCGCAATAACAGCGCGATAAAAAATCCCTGCATTACCGCCTGTCTTTTGAGGTTATCACCGGAGTTGTCTATGCAAAGCATAAAAAACAAAAGGCTGATCCGCACTGGCTCCTTTATCGCCGGTCACTGGCACAACAGCGACGCGGCGTTGAATGTGTATAATCCCGCCACCGGCCAGTTGCTGGCAACGGTCAGCAATGCCGGTACAGAACAGGCAATAGTTGCCGTCGATAAAGCCTATGCGGCCCAAAAACTGTGGGCAACAAGGACGGCTGGCGAGCGCTCAGAGCTGTTAATGGCCTGGCATGATGCTATTTTGCAGAACATTGATGATCTGGCCCGCATCCTGACCCTTGAGCAGGGCAAGCCCCTGGCTCAGGCCAAAGGTGAGGTCGCTTACGGTGCCAGTTATGTCAAATGGTTTGCCGAAGAAGCATTACGTGTTTACGGTGATACCATACCCGCGCCTTCCGGTGATAAACGCATCGTGGTGCTCAAACAACCTGTCGGTGTTGTGGGTGCCATAACCCCATGGAATTTTCCCAATGCAATGATGGTTCGCAAAGCAGCCGCCGCAATGGCTGCCGGTTGCACCTTTGTGGTCAAGCCTTCCGAGGAGACCCCCCTGTCTGCACTGGCCGTGGCTGCCCTGGCTCAGCAGGCAGGAATACCCGATGGTGTCCTCAGTGTTGTTGTGAGTGAGGATGCCCAGGGAATTGGTGAAGTGCTCACCACACACCCTCACATCAGCAAATTCTCTTTTACCGGCTCCACCGGCGTCGGCAAAAAACTGTTGGCCCAGTGTGCTAACGGTGTTAAACGGACTTCCATGGAACTCGGCGGCAATGCCCCTTTTATTGTCATGGAGGATGCTGATCAGGCAGCGGCCCTGTCGGGCCTGATGAGTGCCAAATTCCGAAATGCTGGACAGACTTGCGTCTGCCCCAACCGGGTATTCATCCACCGTAGTATTTATGATAATTTTGCCGACAAACTGCAAAATAAACTCGGCACACTCACCATTGGCCCTGGTTTAAACGACGAAGTTGACATTGGGCCACTGATCAACGAGAAAGCGACCAGCAAGATCAAGGCTCTGGTGGAAAGGTCCCTGGCTATGGGGGCAAAAGTCCTGTACACATTGTCCGCCCCTTTAGACGGTTGCTACTACCCTCCCACAATTATGGTGAACGTGAATAATCAGATGCCCATCGCCCGAACGGAGATTTTTGGTCCGGTTGCTACCCTGATTCCTTTTGACTCTGAACAGGAGGTTGTTGAGTTGGCAAACGATACGGAATACGGACTGGCCGCTTATTTATACACGCGGGATGTTGGGCGTATTTTCCGCATGAGTGAAGCACTGGCATTCGGTATGGTGGCGATTAATGAGGGGGTCGTTTCCAATGCCGCCTCGCCTTTTGGTGGCGTGAAAGCATCCGGTCATGGCCGGGAAGGTTCTAAATACGGTCTGGATGATTACCTGAATATCAAATCGCTCTGTCTGGGGGGGATCGACGCCTGACTTGCCCTCGAGCAGGCATGAAAATTTCTCCGTCTATTGCTAGCCCGGATATTTCATAAACATGCTCCTGGCCTTGCTTGCTCCTTGCGGCTCTAAGGGAGTTTTGCTCAGTCGACCTTACTCCCCGGTACGGCGCTCCTTCGCAAAAT